>JACMLI010000214.1 GCA_014379705.1 Gemmatimonadaceae bacterium | reverse complement strand
GGGATCGTCGCCGAGGACGGTAGTATAGTCAGGCGCGCTACCATTCCGACCAGCGCGGCCGGTGACGCAACGCCGCTCTTGGATGGAATCGCATCAACCCTCCAACCGATGATGGACGCGCACCGCGCGGGTGCCCTCTGGGCAAGGCGGAATGGAGTCCTTGGCATTGGCGTATCGGTGGCCGGATTTCTCGACCGCGATCACGCGGCCATGGTCGAGAACGCCAACCTGCCGGCGCTCTGCGGATTTCCTTTGCGTCGCGCGCTCGAGGAGCGGTTTGCGCTCGGCTGCCGTCTCGAGGTCGACTCGAATGCGGCGGTCGTGGCCGAGCACCGGTACGGAGCTGGCCGAGGGTCAACGCGACTGTTAGGCGTAACGGTCGGCACCGGGCTCGGGGGCGGCGTCATGATCGATGGAGCGCTGCTGCGCTACACCGGCGAGTGCGCGGGCGATCTCGGGCACATCATCCTGGACCCGAAGGGGCGGCGCTGCTCTTGTGGGGCCCCGGGATGTCTCGAGGCCCTGGTCTGTTCGGCGGCGCTGTCGGAGCGCGCTGGAGGGCGCCCCGCTCGGGACGTCGTGAGCAGCGCAAAGCGAGGAGAGCAGCAGGCCGTGGACGCGCTCGCCGCCACGGGATGGTGGCTCGGACTCGGCCTGGCCTCGCTCGCGCCGCTGTTCGCGCCAGACACGATCGTTGTCGGTGGTGGGGTCGCCGCGGCGGGAGATCTCCTGCTCGGCCCAACGCGGGCGAGCTATCGTCTGCACGCCGCTCCCGCGTTCCGGGAAAGGGTGCAGCTCGTCGGCTCGTCGTTCGACGGATGGGAGGGAATGGTCGGGGCGGCGAGCCTCTTCCTCTTCTAGAGGTGGCACGGCATGCTCCTGCGATCACCTATTCCATGTCGAGGACGCGCCTGCGCGTTTTTCCGTCGCCTGAGTCTCTGGGGGAGGACGTCGCGACGCGCCTGCTCCACCGCATCGAGCAGGCGCGCCTAACGAACGCGCGCTTCCTTCTTGGATGTCCGACCGGGCGTACGCCGCGCCCGCTCTTCGGCGCGATGGCGAAGCGGCTGTCGGAGACGAGGCAGGACCTCAGCCATCTCGTGCTGGTGATGATGGACGAGTACCTGGTCCCCGGCGATGGCGGACTCGAGTACGCGTCCGCCGACAATCCGTGGTCCTGCCACCACTTCGCCCGCGTCGAGATCGCCGACCGATTGAACCTGCCCGATGGGTCTATCTGGTTTCCCGATCCTGGTGATCCCGCCGCGTACGACGCGAAGATCGCCAACGCCGGGGGAATCGACTTCTTCGTGCTGGCCTCCGGCGCCAGCGACGGACACGTGGCGTTCAATCCACCCGGCAGCCCGCGCGAGAGCCGCACGCGGATCATCCAACTCTCCGACGAGACGCGTCGCGACAACCTCCAGACCTTTCCGGCGTTCGGTACCCTGTCGGCGGTACCGCGCCACGGCATCAGCGTCGGGATCGACACGATCGCGTCAGCGAAGGAGGCGGTGATGATCGTGTGGGGCGCTGGAAAACGGCTGACGCTCGCACGAATGCTGAGCGGCGATCGCTACGACCCGGAGTGGCCGGCCACGGTGATTCACGAGTGCCCCGTTCGCGAGATCGTGAGCGACGTCGACGCCATGCCTCCCGGTTACCCAACGATCTCCTGACAATTGGGTTGCCCAACGTTGACAAAAAGCATACGTTAGGGGCCCTCCCCACGGGGCGCCCTGACGCCGGTCGGGCACGCGCCCCGCGGCAACTTCTACGATGGAGCCTGCCTGATGATGCATCGTTCTGCCTTCCGTCTTTCCTGCGCCTTGCTCGCGGCTCTCGTCGTCGGCTGCGGCGACGACGGGCCATCGGGAAACGACGACCCCGGGTTGGTGATAGCCCCGGCGTTCAGAGGCGTCCCCGAAACCGATACGCTCCGCCTGACGGCGACCTTCAACGGTGAACCGATAGCGGTCACCTGGGAAACCCAAGACGCGACTATCGCGACCGTCTCGGCGACCGGATTGGTGACAGGCCTCAAACCAGGTTTCGTGGCTATCACTGCGAGGGCGTCCAACCAGGAGCTGCGCTCGGCCAGCATCACCGTTCTTCCGGTGCCGGTGCTCACGAGCGGAACTGCCGTCACCATCAGTGGAACTGGTGCCCGGGGGACCGCGGCCTACCGCAAGATCGTCGTCCCTGCCGGGGCGACCAACCTCTCGGTGACGATATCGGGCGGTTCGGGCGACGTGGATATGGCCGTGCGCCGTGGCGCGGTGCCGACCCTGTCTTCGAACGACTGCGTGTCGGAGGAAGCGGGCAACGCCGAGACGTGCACGATCGCCAACCCGGCGGCGGGTACCTGGTTCATCCTTCTCTACCTGTGGAACCCGTACGCTGGTGCGTCGCTCCGGGCGACGGTCACGCCCTGAGCCACTCAGGTAGCGCCGAATGACGAAGGGCCCTCGCGGCAAACAGTCGAGGGCCCTTTCGCTAGGAAACTGCTGCAGCATCGTGGCGTATGGGGGTCGGGCACCCTCGGGAGATTTCCGTGGATTTCATGTGGACTTTCCTCATTTCGCTCTCGCCCGATGCTTGCCATGCTCCCGCTGGCATTGGCCGCCGTCGCGATCGCAGCGCTCCTTGTTGTTCGTCCACTGCGTCAAGCACTCGGCGCGTGGGCAACACATCGATTCAGAGTCGCCCCCCCGCCAGCGGTCGATGCTGACGACGTGCGCGCGCTCCGTGCCGCCGTGGTCGCAGCCGAGCACCGGGCCG
>JACMLI010000213.1 GCA_014379705.1 Gemmatimonadaceae bacterium | reverse complement strand
TGCCAGCTCTCCGCCTCGCACACGCGCGACGACATCGATTTCGCCGTGCGGGCGTTCAGGAAGGTGGGGGGGAAGCTGGGGCTCTTGTAGACGGGTGGACGGGGTGGACGGGATGGACGGGTGGGCGGACGGACGGATGGACGAGATGGACGAGAGGGACGAGATAGACGAGATAGACGAGATAGACGAGATAGACGAGATAGACGAGATAGACGAGGTGGACGAGGTGGACGAGGTGGACGAGGTGGACGAGGTGGACGAGGTGGACGAGGTGGACGAGGTGGACGAGATAGGCGACGCTGACCGTACGCCAAGAAGTGCCGTCACACCTGCGAAAGCAGCGTGCCCAGTGGCGTCAGGGGTTTGAGGCGGGCGAGCGACGCATGTCGCTCGCTCGCCTTTGCTGTTTCGTCTACCTCGTCCATCTCGTCCACCCCTTCATCCCGTCCACCTCGTCTATCTCGCCCTAATCGGAGTATCGATCGACACAGCGCGTGGCCCACCGATCACGATGCCGCGCAGTACTTCGCGCGCGCGACGCCCGCCCAACGGCATCGTCACCTCGACGTCCACACGCGCGACACCCTGCGGAATCCCGATGTGCACCGGCAGGTCTGCCTGCGCATCGTAGCCCGAGCCGGCATCCACCAGGCGCGCAGCAACCAGCCGACGCGTCCCCGCGCGATACACGCGGATCTCGGCGCCGGGAGCACCCGTCCCCTTCGCATCGCGCACATGCACCGCGAGAGATCGTCGAGCAGCCGGCGCGGGCAGGCCGTTTCGCCAGTGCATCTGCATCCCGCGCGGCGCCGAGCCGTTGAGGATGAGGTCGATGGCGCCGTCATTGTCGATGTCCGTCCATTGCACGCCGTGGTCGCCCTGCTGCGCGCCGATGCTGTCCGGCGTCACGTCCTCGAAGTGCGTGCCGGCGTTGCGGAAGAGGAAGTCGCGATAGCTCACGCCGCCGGTGATCGTGCCGTTCAGGTACAGGTCCAGTCGGCCATCGTTGTCAAAGTCGGCGAGGGCACAGGCGTCGTACCTGGCGTCGATCCCCATGCCCCATGCGGCCGTCGCGTCCTCGAAGCGACCAGCGCCTCGATTGAGGAACAGGCCCGGTTTTCCATAGTTCGCCGTGACCAGGTCGAAGCGCCCGTCGCCGTTGACGTCGGCGGCACAGGGACGCACGGTGCCGTGTGCGGGACTCTCCGGAGGACGCCCGCCCCACTGCACCCCCGCCGCTGCCGCCACGTCGGTGAAGCGTCCGCCATCGTTGCGAAAGAGGCCGTTGGCGTCGCCGTCCATGTTCGCGACGTAGAGGTCGAGGTCCCCATCTTCATCGTAGTCGAACCAGACACCACCCACCGTTTTCCGCGGATCCGCGAGCCCCATGTCGCGCGCAACGTCGGTAAAGCGGCTACCGTCGTTCCGGAACAGGGCGTTGGGCCTGTCGCGAAACGCAACGAAGAGGTCGAGGTCGGAATCGCCATCGACGTCGACGAAGACCGGCTGTCGCACCGCGCCCGAGTCGCGTGCAAGCCCGACCTCAGTCGTGACATCGGTGAAGCGAGCACCGTCGTTGCGATAGAGTGCCGTGACCGAGCCACCACCAGGGGCATAGCCGACAAAGAGGTCCGGGTCACCGTCGCCATCGTAGTCTCCCCACGCTGCTGCACGCGTGGCCCGGGCGCTCGTCAACGCATACGCGCCGGCAACGTCCACGAGGCGGCCGCGATCATTCCGGAAGAGCCGGCTGGCCACGCCGTTCATGCCCACAAACACGTCCGCATCGCCGTCGCGGTCGATGTCCGCTGCCGCCGTGGTCATGCTCACGCCGGTCGAGCGCGTGGCGTCCTCTCCGGCAGTGAACGTCGGGCCTGGGGCGCGATACACCTTGCCGGACTTCATCACGAACACCACGCGCTGCAGCGCCGTGATGTCGCGAACGGGGTCGCCGTCGACCGCGACGAGATCAGCGACCATGCCGGTGCGGAGCACGCCAACCGAATCCTGCATCGCCATGCCGCCCGCATTCCCTGAGGTCAGTTGGGTGATCGCATCCATCGCGCGCTGCCCGCCGACCTGCACGCGATACACGACCTCGCGCGCGTTCTGGCCATGCGCGCCTGCGGTCGCGTCGGTGCCGACGAGAAGCTTGAGACCAGGAATCGTGAGGGCGCGCTTGAACATGTCGAGCTTGCGGGGAATGCCCTCCTCCATGAAGCGGAATCCCGCCTCGTCGTAGTTCCCGATGCCGAGGAAGCGCGCCTTGTTCTCGATGTAGTTCTGGGAGACGAGCCCGATGTTGGGCTCGAAGAGGGTGCCACGCTGCGCCATGAGCGCCAGCTCGGCATTGGTCACCTGGCTGCCGTGCGTCACGGCGAAGCACCCGGCGTTCGCGGCCGCGCGCACGGCCGATGTAGCGTGCGCATGCACCCAGGTGCGCTTCCCGAGAACACGCGCTTCTTCGCACGCAGCCCGCACCTGCTCGTCGGAAAGCGTCTGCGCCCCACCTTCGCGAATGCTGCGCGAGGCAAAGATCTTCACGAGGTCGGCCCCCCCTTCGACGAGCGTGCGTACCCAGGTGCGGATCTGCTCGGGTGACAGGCTCGTGTCGGTGAGGGCCCGCGACGACGTGAGAAAGCGCGGCCCCGGCACGTCGTCGCGCTGGATCATGGGTCGCAGCTCTAGGTCCACCGGCGCACCGATGCTCTGCACCGACGTGAACCCGGCGCGGAGCGTGACGTACGCGTTGTCCACCGCCGCCCGCAGGCGCACCGCAGGCGATTCACCCTGGTTCGACGCCCGCCCGTCACTCCCGAAGTGTGACTCCATGTGGACGTGCGTGTCGATCATCCCCGGCAGGACCGTAAAGCGCGAGAGGTCGTGCGTGGCTGGCGCGCCCGCTGTGGCCGGCCGTATCGACGCAATGCGACCATCGCGCAGCGTGATGATGACGTTCCGTCGCACGCCTCCCGCGCCGTCGATCAGGGTGCCGGCGCGTATCGTGGCCTGCGCTTGCGCTGGCGTGAGGGTCAGCGGCACCGCGCCAAGCGCGAACACGGAACACAGCAGGAGTGACCAGCGGGATCTGAAAGACGGGCGTGGCATGACGGGGCGCCAGGTGCGGGAGGGATGCAGTCGGTGAGAGAATCACCCGACGAAGGGCGCGGCGCCACCCACCACCAACGCTAGCTCAGAGCGTGTCGGCGATCGCCGCGATTTCCTCAGCCTCCTGCCAGGCCTCCTGCAGTTGCTGCAATTCGCCTTCCATGGCCGCGCGCTCGACGTTCTCGTGTAGCGCCATCTCGAGCGCGAGCCGCGCCGATGGCGCGCGATTCTTGAGCGCGCCCACGAGGGAGTCATCCCACCAGTACCGACGCCCGCGTCGCCAGTTCGACGCCCTTCCCTGTCGATGAAAGAAGTCCTGCGACTCGTCCTGCCGACCAAGCAGGTTCACGGCGCGATCGAGGTCGACCTGAGTACCCCCCGTGGCATTGATGGCGACAAGGAGGCGACCGAGCACGCGCTGCGCGGGAGGTCCCGACAATTCGCTGCGGCCATTCTCATGCTCGACTTCGAGGACCCAACCCCATGGATTGTCCGCGTGGAGCAGGCGTGCTTCGGGAAGGTGATACGCCTTCACTGCGAACGTCCGCGACCCGACCTCGGCAGGAACGCGTGCGTAGGTCTTGAGGCGATGCGTGTACACGTCGCGAATGGTGCCAGCGACCGTGAACATGGCGAACGGCGGGAACAGGATGAGCGATGACGCCATCCACATGGTCGACGTCCACCCCGGCTTCTCGGCAGGAGCCGAGGCACCGGCCACCGAGAGGGCGTTCCACCTCCGCTTCTCGAACACCGGGAGGTACCGCCACGACGCGAACTCCGGTCGCAATGGCGAGCCAACGCGCACGAGCTCCAGGCCCTCGCGAAGTCGCGTCATGCCGATGTTGTCGGTGGACACGCGCATCGGCGTCGACCGAAAGGATCGCTCGCAGCTCTCGATCGCCTCCCAGCGTTCCTCCACCGGGGTCAGGTTCCAGCGAAAGCACGCCTTGCAGACCACCCACAGTCGTCCCCGTGCCGAATCGAAGGCGAGCCGCCGACCCACGGGGAACGCCTCGATGATCTCATTGCTGCCGAGATGACTCGTGCAGAACAGACACGTGGAATACACGACCGCGCACTCCTGGTGGGACCGTCACGCCCACATTGCGAGTCCCTGCTCCCATGAGCAAGTACACCAAGGGACGGGCTCGGCAGTCTTAATCTGGCCGTAATGTTGGGAGCCGGGCGAGCAACGGCGCAGTTTCACCTGGCACACTGAGCGCTGGTATCGCGAGGTTGTTCTCCTCGCTCCTCATGCCGGAGAGTGGTGGACCGCGCTCCATGCCCCCTGGGGATAGGGTCGACATACCCGCTGGTATCGCGGGCACGCCGCCCAGCGAACGCGGCCTGTAACCCGCGGCCCAGGCGTGCCTTGCGTCACTGACCTAACGAGTACTTCGATGGTACTCATGCGCCTCGCACGATATGGCACGGCGGCCCGCGCTCGCACACCTGCACGAGCGCACGCCCCCGGGAAAGCGCCTGCCATTCCGGACCTCGGTCCGTCGCGTGTCCCGACATCCGCGACGTCCGGTATCCGTACCACCGCAGCCGGAGCCGCTCGTTAGGTCGGGCGATCGTCGTCATGGCGCACGCGGCGCCCCGGCAACCGCGACCTCTGCACCATCACCTCATGGATGAGGAGTCCCACCATGTTCCCGGCAGCATTCAAGACCATCGCGCTCGTCGCGAGCGTTAGCGCTTCAACCATCGTCGCCGCCTCCTGGAAGGCCACGCTCGACCCCGTCGAAGGCTCGGGTATCTCCGGTGAGTCCACCGTGACCCCAGATAACGCCATGCCGATGCGCGACACGACCGCGCCCAGGACCGAAGGCGGCTTGATGGCCCGCATCTCGATCAAGGGTGCCAAGGCCAACGACTCGCTGGCGTGGCACGTGCACAGCGGCACCTGCGGCAGCGCCAACGCCCCGGTCGTCGGCAAGGATAGCGACTATGCACCGATCACCGTCGGCGCGAATGGCGAAGGCTCCGCACACGCCAATGTCTCCACACGGCTCGAGCCGAACGGGCAGTACATCGTGAACGTCCACAAGTCGGTGACGGACCACACGGTGGTGTCGTGCGGCGCCCTTCGCTCGGATGGCGTAACACCCGACACGCGCTAGTCCCGGGTACCAGCTCGCTCAACGGGGCCCGATCGGCGGATCCACCGCCGGTCGGGCCTGTCGTTTACGGACGCGCGCGCACCACGGGAGCGTTTGCACGCACCGCGTCGAGCGTGGTGAGCCGGTCCCTCGCGTGGCGGACTTCCGGC
>JACMLI010000212.1 GCA_014379705.1 Gemmatimonadaceae bacterium | reverse complement strand
GTGCCGGGGTCTCGTCGGGGAGGGGCGCGAGGATCGTTCGACGGGGAGGTACCTCGGGGGAGGTGCCGGTGCCTGGACTCGTGACCACGGTGCCGGACCTCAGAAGGTAATCAGCCCGCGGCGCTCAGCGCGCAGCAGGACCTCGGCGGCGAGCTGCCGGTACCCCTGGGCACCGCGGCTCCGCGGCGCGTAGTCGACGACGGACATCCCGCGAGACTGTGCCTCGTCTACATGGGTGTTGGTCCGGACGACCGCGTCGAACACGGCGGTACCGTACGCCTGGCGAACCTGCTCGCCGGCATCGAGCTCTGAGCGGCACAACCAGGGGTGTTTCCATGACCACGAGCACGACCAACGATGAAGCGGCGAGGTTATGCGCCGTCGTGCTCTTGCCCTCGCCGCCCTTGGCGGTGTAGATCGCCAGCTTCATCACCAGTCTCGTGGGGTGTACACCCGTCGGGTCGCGGGCGGGTCGACGCGGGCGAAATAAGGCACCCACGACGGCCTTACCCCCACCAGGATGATTTTGGTATCCGTGGGGAGATGGTGAGGAGGCGACGTGGCGACAGGTCGCCATGGCGCTGTGGTGGGATCAGGGGAGGGTGGCGAGCGCTTGGAGGAACCCTGCGGCCGCGTGCTGGAATCCGTCCGTCTTGAGCTGCGCGGGTGTTCGACCGAGGAGGCGCTGGGTGACCGTGCGCAACTCCGCTGTCGAGGCGTAGCCGCAGGTGCGTGCGACGGCATCCGGGGTCCTGACAGGTTCCTCGAGCAGGTTTGCCGCTTGGAGAACGCGCACCCACTGCAACAACGTCCGCGGCGACGGCAGCCCCGCAGCCTCGCACCAACGGAGGAGTGTGCTGGGCGATGCTTCCAGGGCCCTGGCGAGGTCGGCGACGGTCCCGCCGTCGCACATGGTGTCGGCCGCCGCAAACAGGAGCGTGTACGCGTGTGGGGACGTTTCCGGCGGGAGCATCGAGGCCAGGAGGCGCTTCAGCGGGCGGACGCATGCGTCCACGAGGCGGCGGCTTATCGCGGCGGGTGTATCGTCGTGGCCGGACGAAATGATCGCCGCCACGCCCCACTCGTCGAGTAGTGCTACGTCCGAGGCGCGTTCGGGGGTGACTTCAAGGGCGGGGACAACCGACGTGGACGGAAGGCGCTGCAGAAGGCCGTGGAGTTCCCTGGTGGGGCCAGGCCCGGCTCCTCCAAGGTATGGATCCACGACGACCACCGTCGAAGGTGGCGATGTGAGTAGCGCTTCCTCGACCGACGGCCAGTCGTCGACGGTGGTGACGAGCGACCCCTCGCCCGCCGCCGCCGCGATCGCCGCATGTACCCGGGGTTCCGGGTGCAGGACGAGGATCACGCGGTTGCGCAGGGGCATGGCGACGCATCTCTGCCGGCGGTGAACGATGGCTTCCGGCGCTCGGCGCGAGGGCGCTGGTCCGGGCGAGGAGTTCCGGTTGCGGTATGCTATCGAGATGTGACGCCCGGTTCCGAACGCTGCATCGTCATGGGAGAGGCTCGCGGTGTACGGCGGGCTGAGGGCGCGTGTCGCGAATTCCCCGGGTCGGGTAGACGGACTTCTCCTTCACGATCAGGGGCGGTCCGGCTGCCTGGCCGTCGATCAGCTTCTGCACCTCGTATCCAGTGCCTCCTTCCGCTGTGAGAACCTTGACAATGATTCCAGAACCCGCGTTGTGCCCTGCTGAAGCATGCCACGCGACGGGATCACCAACGCCATACTCGGGCTCGGGGGGTGCAGTGGCGGATGGGTCCATGGACGTTCAAACCTCGCGTGAAGGTTCAGGCCTCGGTTCTGTGCGAACGCTGCGGCAGCTCCGCGCGAAACGACGCGGCGGCGTGCGCCTGCTGGGTGTACGGACCGATTAGTCGAGAGAAAGTATCAGCAAATGAAAGTTGTGGTGCAACCTATTTGCATTTTCAGACACAGCGCTGGCGCGTGAAATAGTTCGCTGGGAGAAAGCAACCCATCGAAAATACACAATACCAAGGGCTACTCGAATGTGTACAAACAGTACATCGATAGATCGTCACTCAGATTGCGCCATCGACGCAATAAAACGAAAATTCGAAAAAGTGCGATCTGGCCCGGGAAGCAAGAGTCGCCGCGGGATTCGACCATTATTTAGGACAGGTTGGGCCGACTTCTGCGCGCTGAGCGCACTCGCCATCGCCAGCCCACGTCGAGAAGGACGAGGATCAAGAGAAGCGTTACCTCGCCCTCATCGGCCGCTGCGACATCCTGGACGACCGCCTGGCGCTGCGCGCGATGCTCGGCTCAGCGCCGCGGCCTCGCGGTAGGCGTGCTCCGCCTGGAACCATCGCCCCTGACGCCCAACGTCGTCGCCTCGTCTCACAGCCGGTGCCCGCGAGCGATGCGCCCGGCCTCCGTCTCCATCGGCACTTGCGGCGGGGGAGGAGGGGGAGGAAGAGCGACCGCCGGCCGCGGCATGCACGCGGCCAGCGTGAGGACGGCGAGGATCAGGACGC
>JACMLI010000211.1 GCA_014379705.1 Gemmatimonadaceae bacterium | reverse complement strand
CAGCGCGTCGGAGAGCGCGTTCCCCCACGTGGCGAGCACGCCGGCCACGCCGTGGGTGCGGCGCATGTCGGTGAGGCGGTCGCGGAAGAACTCGACCATCGCGTCACCGTACGCCTTCCGGAAGCGCGGCGGGTAAGTCCGCAGCAGGGCGCGGTAGGCACGCTCGTGCCAGTCGCGCGGCTTCGTACGTTCGTATTCAGGCATGGTCAGGCCCGCGCCTCGGGTGCGAGGACCTGCGCTGCCTCGGCGAGCCGGACGAGCGCGCGCAACCGATCGGCCTCGGCGCCGACGACGCGTCGTCCCATCGGAGTCAGCCGGTAATAGCGCCGGCGTTCGTCGTCCCGATCG
This sequence comes from Gemmatimonadaceae bacterium, assembly GCA_014379705.1. Lineage (GTDB taxonomy): Bacteria > Gemmatimonadota > Gemmatimonadetes > Gemmatimonadales > Gemmatimonadaceae > RBC101. The sequence continues at coordinate 9,420 of JACMLI010000211.1, read as the reverse complement.
GCCGAGGGTCGCCGGCCGGACTCGGTCAGCAGTCCCTGCTCCTCGAGCCGGCGAATGGTCCGATAGAGCGACCCCGCTTCGAGTTGCACGTCTCCGCCGGTGTGCGCTTCCACGTCCTGCATGATGCCGTACCCGTGCCGATCGCCCTGGGCGAGCATGAGCAGGACCAGGAAGTCGACGGGGCGCATGGGGAGGAGCTCACGGGGGTCGGCCATCGGTGGTCGCGAGGAGGAGGAGGCGCGGGGGCTATAGGCAAAGTGCCTATATGCACTCGGACACCAGCAACGGCAAGAAGGTTTGGCTCGTCCACGACGCTGGGTCCCGGATCTGCGCTCGCTCACGCTCGCTTGTCCGGGATGACGGGGTGTTCAGGAGTGTCACCCGGTCCGGCGAGCGCAGGCCCAGGTTGTTATCCCGGTCCGGCGAGTGCAGGCCCAGGTTGTTATCCCGGTCCGGCGAGCGCAGGCCCAGGTTGTCATCCCGGTCCGGCGAGCGCACGCCCAGGTTGTCATCCCGGTCCGGCGAGCGCAGCGAGCCGAGAACCGGGACCCAGCGTCGTCGCTAGCGCTTCACGCGGATCCGATGCGCTCCCCCAGCCTCGACACCGATCACGCTGATGGAGACGCCGCTCGCGGCGTGGGTCCAACTCGACACTGCGCCGGGCCCGACGCCGAATGTCCCGTCGGCCCACGGGCCGCACTGCGTGAACGCCGCGCCCGTCGTCGTCGTGCGCGACCCCAGGACGACCGCAGGCCCGGATCCAGGCGCGGTGCCGGCATCGACGAGGTAGACCAGCACGCCCTCATCGCAGAGGTTCGCGTCGAGCCCCTGGCGCGCCCGTGCCTCGATCACGATCGCGCTCGACGCGTCGAGCGTGACGATGACCATCTTGCGACCACCGATGGCGTGGTTCGGCGTCAGCACGGCCTCCACACCTCCGGGTGCATCGAGGCAATCGACCTGCGACTCGTCGATGAAGCCGAGCTTGCGCTTCTCCCACGTCAGGTAGTGCGACGGCCGGAAGATGTTCGACATCAACGTCCACGACCCAACGAACTTGAACGTGTGACCGGAAAACGTCCCGCCGGAAGGCTGGAAGGCATAGAGGTCGACGAGGCCAAGCATGTGCCCCGTCTCGTGCGCGAGGACGGCCGGTCCGTACTGGCGTGAGTCAATGCCGAACGTGACCGCGTTGCCGAAGTTGCGTCCGTCCGCCACCACGTTCGCCGTGGTGCCTCCATTGAACGTTGGTGAAATCGGCTTCGAGCCGTTTGGCGGCGTGAAGACGTACAACGCATCGAAGGTCGAGAAGTCGATCGCGGCATCCGTCACCGACAGGACATCGAGCAGGTAGTCGCGCTGCCCCGCGAAGGTGGTCCATGTGTACGTCGTGATGGCCTTGGGCATGCGATACCACGTCGGGAAGGCCACCGGCGTGATCCGCACCTTGCCGTACGACATCTCCGACATCAGTTGGAGGCCGGGAGTGACGACGCTGTTCACCAGGCTTGCCGGCGTCTCCGTGGCCCCGGCATCGGGGAAGTCCACAAACAATACCGCCACGCGTAGCGCATTCGTCGCGCGGAGGCTGAGCGTGTAGTCGGTGGGCCCGAGTGAGAATCGCTGGATGGCTGGGGCCGGCTTGAGCATGCACGAGCCGCCGACGCGGGTCGTCGCGTTGAATGTAGCGGCAGGAAGGGCGCCGACCGCCGCCGTGGCCGCGACCTCGCCGGTGCCAGGAATCCATTGAACGCGAGCCAGCCCATTCGCATCGGTCGTCGACGACGAGGCGGAGAGCTGTCCGCTGCTTGTTGCCCAGGTCACGGTGGCGCCCGCCGCAGGCGTTCCCGACGTATGGACGCGTACGGTGAGCGAGTCGGCGAGAGGGCGTGCAGTGAGTCCACGCTGTTGGTTGCCACCCACAACGTCGAGTGACAGGCCGCTCGGCGGTGGTGGCGGTGGGGTGGTGCCCTGGTCGCCGCTACCGCACGCGGCGAGCACGACGATCAGGGCGGCACCGCAATGCCGCAGGCAAGTGGTCACGATCGACACGATGAGTGAGGCATGCAACGACGAATAGCCCAGCCTGCGAGTTAGCGCGCTGCGCGCTGGTGCGGCAACCCGCCGAATGGAAGGAGGACACCCCTGCCACGTCGTCGACCCCGGTAGGAATGCCGTGATCATTCAGCTGCAGGACCAGTTGGGCTCGATGCACACGGCTCGGCTCCCTGCTCACCCCTTTATGGGCGGGAAATATCGCCCACGAGGTAGATGTGCCTCGATGTAGCCCATGGCAACGTGTGAGTGCGATCGCGATGACCAGATGCATCGCTCGCGGTTTCATCGCACCTGGAGGAACCTCATGGATAGACCCATCGAGAAACGACTCAGCAGAGACCCGACGACCGGCAGCCCGCGGCCCAATCCACCGCCGGCGAAAGCACCCCGGAACCCCGACGATCACCTCTACGGTGGCGGCGGGGGAGACAGCAAACCGGAGTACCGGGATTCGGATCCTGCGGAGCGCGATGAGTCGTCACGTCGCAAACGCGAGGACATCGACGACAGCTGAGCTTCCGCACACACGGCGCCGCGACTGGCGCGGCTCTGCCAACCTGGGTGTGATTCCTTCGGGGATCACACCCGCTGCTTGTGTAGCGGCTACGTTTGGACGGCGGGCGTCTTCTCGGTGACGAACTCGGCGAGTCGCCCCATCGCGATCGCACCATGCAGGCGGGCGAGCAGTCCAGCCACCTGCACTCGCCCAAGCTTCGCCCCCGGGCCGAGGCGCTGCACGCGCTGCAAGGTCGCGCGCGCGAGCACGATTGGGAGCGCGATCGACGCCAGCAAGCCGCGCTCCGCACCCGCGGCTTCGAGACGCGCACAGTAGCGCGATGCCTTGTCGAGCCCGTCGAATGCCATCTCGAAGATGCCGGCCCTGTCGGCTCCGACGGGCAGGAAGCGCCGCCCTTCTTCGGCGTCGGCATCGGCGTCCTTGAGGATGTTCACCAGCTGTAGCCCCTCGCCGAACGCCGAGGCATCCGCGCGCAACTCGGTGGCGATGCCCGCGAGCTGCTGGCGACCGAGCAGGAAGAGCTCCGTGAGCATCTCGCCCACGATCCCCGCGACCGTGTAGCAATAAGCGCGCAGATCGGCGAGGTCGCGCAGCCGCAACGGACCTTCACCAGCCCGTGCCACGAACGTGGCCATGCCTCGCGTCGTGCGTGCCGAGTGCCGCGCAATGATCGCCCACGACGCCGGGGTCAGGGACTGCGAAGCCGCGAGGACGAGGGGAAGCTCACTCAGCAGTTCGAGGTATCCCGCGTGATCGAGCGGCGGGTCCGCCCGCCATCCGGCCGCCATCTCCACGGCGCGCGCGGCACTCGGCGTCTCGAACAGCCTGGCCAGCGCTTCCAGTTCTTCCTGTCTGCGAGTGGCATCCCACCGCGTGGCGTCTTCCAGCGTGTCGGCGACTCGGAAGAGCAGGTAGGCCAGCGTCACCTCGAGGCGCGTCGGTTCCGGCAACAGCGGAATGGTGAGCGCGAAGGTACGGCTGGACCCCGTGAGGAGCTCATCCAGGCGCTCGCGGGTCGTCGCATCGAGCGATGCGGGCGCCGAGACGATTCTGGTCATGGAAGGAGGTAAGGGAGCCCGGCGCGGCGTGCGACGGTCCGTCATGCAACATACACGCGCCAGTGGCGCCAGGTGTCACTCGTTTGGACGAGATGCGAGATGCACGATGGCGACGCGATGCGGGCTCAGAGCTCCACCGGCTCGGCGAGCGGCGAGGCTGGCCTCGCGCTCGCCAGCCCCGCGCTCGCGTGGAGTGCGGTGCGCAGGCGCAACTCGCGGTGCAGTAGCCACAGACTAAGTCCCGCCTGCAACGTCACGGTGGCCACCGAGAGGAGCCACAGCTGGCGCAGCGTGAATCCCGGCCGCTGGGCAAGCCAGAGCGCTGGCGCGATGAAGAGCACGATCCGGCTCGCCGAGCTCAGGAGCGACGGGAGCGTGTTGCCCAGCGCCTGGAACATGCCCGACGCGGTGAAGATCAGCCCCTGCGCCACGAAGTTCCATGAGATGATGCCAAGGAACTGTGCGCCGACAGTGATCACCGCCTGTTCGGAGGTGAAGGGGCGGAAGAAGAGGTCCGGCCGCACCTGGCAGAGCAGGGTGAGCACCAGCATGATGCTGCTCCCCATGACCGCCGAGGACTTGAAGGCCTCCTGCACGCGGTCGAAGCGTCGCGCCCCCACGTTCTGCCCCGCGAGTGGCGCGGTGGCGAACGCCACCGCCATCGCCGGCAGGAAGATCGCCTGCATCACGCGCGAGCCGAGCCCGTAGCCAGCCTGCGCCTCGGCGCCGAATGGACGGATGATCCAGTAGATCACGCCCATGTACACGAACATCAGGGCGAACTCGCCGCCCGGCGGGAGCCCGATCTTCAGGATCCGCCGCCACGTCGGGAGGTGCGGCGTGAGCAGTCGCCGATCAATGGCCACGACGTGCTCGAGGCGCGCGAAGATCATCCACAGCATCACCACGGCGATCACCATCGCGATGCTCGTCGCGAGGCCGGCGCCGGCCACGCCTAACGGGCGCCCGGTTCCCCAGCCGGCGATCAGGATCGGCGCGAGGATGGCATTCACGAGCACCGACACGACCTGCACGATCATCGTCGGCCGCACGATGCCCGTGCCTCGCAGGGCGGAGCCGAGGGTGACGAGCGCGAATTGCAGCGACAACCCGGGGAGGAACCAGCGCAGGTAGGTCGTGCCCGCCTCCACCGTCGCCGGGTCGGCCCCGAGTCGCGCCATGTACCAGTTGGCAATGACGCTGCCGCCGAGCAGGGTCGCGGCGAGGGCGATCGCGGCGAGGACGAGGCTCTGGTTGAAGACGAGGTTCGCGTCCGCCGGATCCTTGCGCCCCATCGCGTGCGCGATCAGCGCCATGGTCCCCACGCCAAGGATCTGCGTCAGCGCCATGATGATGAACTGCACATTCCCCGCGGCGCCAACGCCGGCGATCGCGTGGTCGCCGAGGCGCGCGACGAAGTAGAGGTCGACGAGGTAGTACAGCGTCTGGAACACCATCCCCGCGGCCATCGGCACCGCGAGGCGTACCAGGTGCCTTGGGATGGAGCCCTGCGTGAGGTCGGTCATTGCGAGCGGTTGAGTGTTCTCGCGTGTCAACGAGTCAACATGTATGCGTGGACGCTGGGGCGCGTGCACATTGCGATCGCGAGGCTAACGCGCCGCAGCCAGCACGGCACGGAGCTGGGTCTTGATGTCGGCGGGCCATCGGTCGATGAGGCGATCGAGGCGGGCGTCGTCCCCGGCGAACAGGGCCCGGCACGCCTCCTCGAAGCCCTTCCGGTCCCCGGCCATTGCCACCATGAATCGGTACGCCGACTCGCGCGCCTTGCGCACGCGATCGGTTTCGACGCTGGCGTGCCGCGCCTGGTCGACCAGCTTGCGCAGCGTCACGGACGCGCCCCCCGGCTGGCCGTTCAGCCAATCCCAATGCCTCGGCAGCAGCGTCACTTCGCGCGCCACGACGCCAAGTCGCGGGCGTCCGGGGCTTCGCGGTCGCGGTCGCTCGAGCCGCTCGATGACCTCCGCGTCGGTGCCGCGCACGTCGATATCGATGCGCTCGCTGCTCTCCGCATCGAACACGAGGACGGTCCCGCGCGTTCCTCGTTCGATCGCCCGCTTCACCTCGAGCGCCACAGTCGCTATCGGTCCTTCGGCAATGCGCCGCGCTCCATCGAACGCCACGCTGCGTCGTTCAAGCAGGTCCTCCATGGGGGGTATTCTATCCGGGTATTACTCGGTTGTCAAAACGGACGAGGTGGACGGGATGGACGAGATGGACGAGTAGACGAGAGCGGTGCTGGTGCTTGGCCCTTGCCACCTCGTCCATCTCGTCCATCTCGTCCCCTTACATTTCGCTTCCTCCGCATGGGTCGTCAGTAGACGCCCCCATCGATGACCCCGCAGCCCCGCCCCGTGTCCGCAGATCGCGCCGAGTACCATGACGACATCATCTATCCCGATATCGTCCCGTTCGTGCTCGTTCACCTCGCCTGCCTTGCGGCGATCTGGACGGGGGTGACGTGGGGGATGCTGGCCCTCTGCGCGGGACTGTACCTCCTGCGGATGTTCGCCGTCACCGCCGGGTATCACCGCTACTTCTCGCATCGCTCGTTCCGGACGAGCCGCGCCTTCCAGTTCGTCCTCGCCTTCCTGGCCCAGTCCACGACGCAGAAGAGCGTGATGTGGTGGGCGTCGTTGCATCGGCATCACCACAAGCACTCCGACACCGAGCACGACGTGCACTCGCCGCGGCATCGCGGGTTCTGGTATGCGCACGTCGGCTGGATCTTCGATCGCCGCTACGAGCGCACCGACCTCGAGGCCGTGCCGGACCTGGTGAAGTATCCCGAGCTGCGATTCCTCCAGCGCTACGAGCAGGTGCCCTCGATCGTGCTGGCCTTCGCCTGCTGGCTCGCCTTCGGTTGGGCGGGACTGGTCGTCGGGTTCTTCTGGAGTACCGTGCTGCTTTACCACGGGACGTTCTTCATCAACTCGCTCGCCCACGTGCATGGCCGGCAGCGCTATGCCACCGGGGATGACTCGCGGAACAACTGGTGGCTCGCGATCATCACGTTAGGCGAGGGGTGGCACAACAACCACCACGCTTACCAGCGCTCGGCGCGCCAGGGGTTCCGCTGGTACGAAGTCGACGCGACGTACTACGCGCTCCTCGGATTGCGGGCGATCGGTGTCGTTCGCGACCTCGGCACGCCACCGGCCGACGTCGTCGAGAATCGCCGCGCCCTCGGGCGCGCCACGATCGAGCGCATCGCCCGCCAGCTCGCCGAGCGCATCGACCGTGACGCCATCGAGGCGTGCCTCAGGCACCTGCCGCACATCCCGACGCATGCTGAGCTCGAAGCGAAGTTTCCGCACCTGCACATGCCGCACCTTCCGACGCGGGCGGAACTCGAGGCAAAGCTGCCGCACATGCCGTCGATGGACGAACTCCGCGCCGCCGCGCGTCGCATGATTCCCGACACGCCGTCGATGGACGAGATCTGCGCGAGGGCGCACGAGATGGTGGCCATGGCGCGACTCCATGCGCGAGGGAGCGCGCTGTCGGCCTGAACTGCAACTGCCTTCAACGCAGAGGCGCTGAGGCGCAGAGGCGCAGAGTTCTTCTTGTTCCTCGAAGCGGATGCGAACTCAACTTCGGGTTCGGAAACACCAAAGTTCTGTTCCCTGCGCCCCTGCGCCCCTGCGCCCCTGCGTCTCTGCGTTAAAGCAGTTGCTCTTCCTTTGAGCTGCGCGGTCGCTGCGCGATGGTCAGATGGCGCCAATCTCCCGGGCGAGCGCGCGGCGCGCGTCGTCGATCACGGCGCGCGTGCGTTCCTTGAGCGTGGCCACGTCGTCGACGGTGAGACCGGTCGTGTCGATGGGCTCGAGCACCCGGACGCGCGCGCGCGCCCGCTGAAAGCGGAACGACCCCTTGGCCATCGCGGTCCGGGTTCCCGCGACGACGATCGGCAGGATCGGCACGCCGGCCTCGAGCGCGAGACGAAAGGCGCCATCCTTGAACGGGAGCATCTCGTCCCCTCGCGAGCGCGTCCCTTCAGGGAAGATCATCACGCTGACGCGCTTGCGCAGTCGATCGCGCGCGGCCGCCATCGCCTTGACCGTGCTCGTGCGCTCACCCCGCGTGATCGAGATGTCCCCCGCCATCCGCATCATCCAGCCGAAGCACGGGATCCTGAACATGGTCTCCTTCGAGATCCACTTCATCTCCCAGGGCAGGTGCGAGATCAGGAAGATGTCGGCGTAGGACTCGTGGTTGGAGACCGCGACGTACGGACGGCGCGGATCCCGGATCACCGTCCCCGCCGTATCAAAGCGCCACAGCGGATTGAGCTTGACGGCCGTGACGGCCAGCAGCCGGAAGAGCCGCCCGGTGACATAGCGTCCGCGATCGAATGGCGCGGTGGCGCAGAAGACGAGGAAAACGAGCGGTGTCCCCAGGACCGTCAGGGACACCGTTGCGATCCACGCCCAGGCATTGAGCAGGGAGGTCATGCCCTCAAGATACCAGCCTGGGCCGCGTGCCGCCGCTCCCGCTCAGGCGTGGGCCGCCCAGCTCTTCTCGCCCGGGGTGTAGGGCAGGCAGGGGTCGAAGCGTCCCGGAGACTCCTGGTACCGCATGGCCTGGGTGTACCCGATCTCCGACGTGAAGTACCCGAGGAGGGTGAGCTCCTTGACCATGCGGAAATAGTGGTTCGGATCTTCGCCCTTCTTGGCGTCCTGGTAGTCCATCGCCTGCTTGTCCAGCCCTTCCAGGAGGGTGAGCCGCTGGGCCGGTGTGGCGTCCATGAACCCGCTCTTGTTGACGGACTTGCTGGCATCCTCCAACTGCGTCATGCCGGCCCGGAAGATCTGCTGGTCCTTCTCGTCGTAGGTGTCGGTGACCATGAGGGCCATGAACGCGCCCACGGCGGCCGCCTTCGCGCCGGGCGTCGAGGTCGTGGGAAGGATGGTATCGGCCACCTCGTCGAGCCAGGCGATGTCGGTGGTGCTGAACTGGCCGATCCCGGCCGCCCGGCTCGTGTCGCGCTCCTTGCTGCACGCGGCAATCAGGGATGTTCCCCCGATCAGCGCGGCGCCACCGAGCAGCGCGGTCACGCGCTTGATGGCGTTGCGGCGGTCGATCACGCGGTCCTGCTCCGTGTATTCGGACATGGGGGCGATAGCTGAAGGTTGGACGTCGTCGACGCGGCGGGCGACCGTGGGTTCAGATGTTGCGGCGATTGAGTTCGCTCACCGCGAACTCCGCGGCGCGGGCCGTCAGGGCCATGTACGTGAGCGAGGGGTTCACGCACGCCGCCGAGGTCATGCACGACCCATCGGTGACGAAGACGTTCGGCGCGTCCCACACCTGGTTGTGCGGGTTGAGCACCGACGTCTTCGGGTCGCGTCCCATGCGCGCCGTGCCCATCTCGTGAATGCCCATGCCCGGGAAGTACTCCGCGTCGTAGGTCCGCACGTCCGTGCAGCCGGCTTCGGTCAGCATCTCCGCCATGTCGTTGATCATGTCCTTGCGCATCAGGCGCTCGTTCTCACCCGTGGCGCAATCGATCTTCACGACAGGAAGGCCCCACTTGTCCTTTTTCGTCTCGTCGAGCGAGATCTTGTTCTCGTGGTTCGGGACCATCTCACCGAAGGCCGTGGCGCCGATGCCCCATCCACCAGGCGTGGTCATCATGTCCTTGAATGCGGCGCCCACCCCAAGTTCGCGCACGGCACGCGACCAGTCGGAGCGACTCGCGCTCCCCTGGTAGCCGAAGCCACGCAGGTACTCCCGCTTGTCGCTCCCGACGTTGCGATACCGGGGGAT
>JACMLI010000210.1 GCA_014379705.1 Gemmatimonadaceae bacterium | reverse complement strand
GACGGCCAGCCAGCCGGCATCAGCGGAAGGCCGAGTCGCCCCACAGCCACGAGCGGCAGGGGACGCGGGCCACCCGTCGCGACCGGGGCGCCCTTGTCGAGTTGGATCTGGTTGCCCGAGAACTGGTCGGCCGCCTGAAGGAAAACGGAGTCGGGTAGGAGCAGGACGACGGCCGCCGCCTGGCGACCAATCGCCGCGCCGAGGCGGTTGAAGAGCGACTGGGGATTCTCGAGCTCCTTGGTCTTGGCTGCGTCGAGGCCCGGGGGCACCGTTCCGGCGATGACCACGACCTTGCCCGCAACCGACAGGCCCGCGTAGTCGTCGCGCTTGATCGCTGGATCCACGATCCCATAGCTCGCGAACACGACCTCGGCATCGACGGTGTTCTTGGGCAGCGGGGCACCGGGACCGAGGGTCGTCATGAACGCGATGTCGGAGCCGGCCCGGAGGCTGTTCGTGCCTGCGGGGCCGGACACCTCGATTGCGCCCGCCGTCACCGTCGTGCGCACCATCGGCACCCGCGCGAAGTAGCCGCTGTCGCCACCAGGCTCCAGCCCGAGCTGCGTGAGGCGAGAGGCGAGCCAACGCGCGGCCTTGTCGGCGTATGGCGTCCCGGTTTCGCGGCCCCCGAAGGAATCACTCGCGAAGACGGCCATGTCCCGCCTCAGTTCCTCGGTCGACAGCCCCGTCGCAACTGCCGAGGGCGCCGTCGCCGATGACGCTGCCCCGGATGCGCAGGCACCGGCAAGGAACAGGAGGGCGAGAGTGGAGAAGGGGCGACTGGATCGCATGCGCGAGCGGGCGAGGGTAGGAATGCAAAGGCCGACCCATCAACGGGGCCGGCCTCTCAAAACTAGCGAACGCGCCCGGGGAGTGTCGCCCCGGTCGGGCCTACATCGTGGTCGTGCCAGACCAGCGCTCCCGCAGGCGCCGCGCCGTGTCCGGACTGAGGATGCGGATCACGAGGTAGATCGCCGCCCCGACAATGGCGACCCATATGGCCATTTTGAGCAGCGTCAGCAACAGGGCAAAGAACACCCCGAAAACGCCGAAGAAGAGCTTGAGCAGGAAGAGCCCGCCAACGGCGAACAACCCGATCATGAAGATGGTTCGAAGCATGGTACCGTACTCCAGTTACAAGGACTGATGCGCTGTACGACGTGAGGCGCAACGTGGTTTCAGTCCGGACAAGGGGGCAAGAGGGCGAGCCGGTAACTGCCCGGGGCGGTAGCGACGATTCCTCTTCCTCTCGCCTCTCCTGCCCGTCTGCCCGCCTGCCCGCCCGCCGCCTAACCGTCTATTTTTCACCAAAGGGGTTGTGTAGTTCCGCCCTTTCCCGTTCAGGGGGCTAGATTGCCCCGCCGGCTGGTTCTCGACGCAGACTCCAGCAGTCAAGCACGTAGCCCACGCAGCCCGCCCCATGGCCGAAGCTCTCTATCAAATCATCGGACGACACCGGGCGGAGCCGCTCCCGGAGCGGAAGCCGAGCTGGCTCAAGGTGCGAGCGCCCGGTGGGGCGAACTACCTGCGCCTCAAGGGATTGATGCGGGAGCTCAACCTGCACACGGTCTGCGAAGAAGCGCACTGTCCGAACGTGGGTGAGTGCTGGGAACACGGCACCGCCACGTTCATGATCCTGGGCGACGTGTGCACGCGAAATTGTGCGTACTGCGCGGTCTCCCATGGGCGCCCCCCCACGTATGACATAGAGGAGCCGAATCGCGTCGCCGCCGCCATTGCCCAGATGAACCTGCGGCACGCGGTGATCACGTCCGTCGACCGCGATGACCTGCCCGATTTCGGCGCCTTCATCTTCGCCGAGACCATCCGCCAGATCCACGCGCTCGTCCCGGGGTGCTCCGTCGAGGTGCTCGTTCCCGACTTTCAGGGCAACGAGGAGTCGATTCGCGCCGTCCTCGCCGCCGAGCCCGAGATCTACAACCACAACACCGAGACCGTCCCGCGGCTGTACAAGCGCGCGCGTCCGGGGGGGCGGTACGAGCGGGTGCTGAACATCTTCCGCCTTTCCAAGCAGGTCGCTCCGCACATCCCCACGAAGACCGGCATCATCCTCGGCCTCGGCGAAGCCATCGAGGAAGTGATCGAGGTCATGAAGGACCTGCGCGCCGTCGACGTCGATATCCTGACGCTCGGCCAGTATTTGCGTCCGTCCAACGATCACCTTCCCCTCGACCGCTACTACACGCCCGACGAGTTTCGCCACCTGCGGGAGGTCGGGATGTCGATGGGGTTCCGGCATGTCGAGTCCGGACCCCTCGTTCGTTCGAGTTATCACGCCTGGGAGCAGGTCCAGGCCGCTGGAGTGGCCACCTAGGAAGCGTACGGCTTCCCGGTCCCACGCATGACGACAGGCAGCATCCGGACGGCGTTGTTCGACGGTAATAGGCCGCGTCACGCTGCACGAGGTTCGTTCCCCGTCCCGCCGCGCGTTCCACACGCGGCGGCTGATCGAACATCGGCACGCTCCCATCCGCACATGGCGAAGAAGAAACCAGACCCGAAAACCGAGCTCGCGCTCGGCGACACCGACGCCGCCACCCGTCGCACGATCCTCCGATCCATGCTGCTGCAGCGCCGCTTCGAGGAGCGCTGTGCCGAGGCCTACGCGTTAGGCAGGATCGGCGGCTTCTGCCACCTGTACATCGGCCAGGAGGCGACCGGCACCGGTGTCATCTCGATGCTGCGCCCCGATGACTACGTCATCACGACGTACCGCGACCACGGCCAGGCGATCGCCCGCGGCATCTCGCCCCGCGCGGTGATGGCCGAGCTCTTCGGGCGCAGCGATGGCTGTGCGCGTGGCAAGGGCGGCTCGATGCACCTGTTCGATCGCAACACGAACTTCCTTGGTGGCCACGGCATCGTTGGCGGCCATGTGCCGCTGGCAACCGGCGTCGGCTTCGCGATCAAGTATCGCGGCGGCGACCAGGTCTGCGTGTGCTTCATGGGTGAGTCGGTGGTGAACACCGGCGCGTTCCACGAGGCGCTGAACATGGCGGGCCTGTGGAAGCTCCCGGTCATCTACGTGATCGAGAACAACCGGTATGGCATGGGCACGTCGCTCGAGCGGGCCTCGGCGATCCACGACATCTACCAGCGCGGGGCCGCCTACGACATGCCCCGTGGCGTCCTCGACGGCCAGGACGTGCTCGCGGTGCGCACCGGCATGGCCGAGGCCCTGCACCGGGCGCGCACGGAGTCGATGCCGACGCTCCTCGAGATCCGCACCTATCGTTTCATGGGCCATTCCATGAGCGACGCGGTGAGCGGCACCTATCGCACGAAGGCCGAGCTCGACGAATACATGCAGCGCGATCCCATCACGGTGCTCAAGCTGCACATGGAGGCGGCGGGCGAGATCGATGACGCCGGCATGGCCACGATCGACGACGAAGTGAAGCTCGAAGTGCAGGACGCCTGGGACTTCGCCGAAGCGAGCCCGGAGCCTGCACTCGAGAGTTTGTACGAAGACGTCCTGGTGGAGACAACGACCTGATGCCGGTAATCACGTACCGTGATGCGCTCAATGCGGCGCTCCGGGAAGAGATGCAGCGCGACGACCGCGTCTTCCTCATGGGCGAGGAAGTGGCCGTCTACCAGGGCGCGTACAAGGTCTCAAAAGGCCTGCTGCAGGAGTTCGGCGAGATGCGCGTCGTCGATACGCCGATCACCGAGCTGGGCTTCGCCGGCGTGGGCGTCGGCGCGGCGATGGTCGGCCTGCGTCCCGTCATCGAGTTCATGACGTGGAACTTTGCGCTGCTCGCGCTCGACCAGGTCGTCAACGCCGCCGCGAAGATGCTGTACATGTCCGGCGGCCAGTACCACATCCCGATCGTCTTCCGCGGGCCCAACGGCGCCGCGCTGCAGCTCTCGGCGCAGCACTCGCAGGCCTGGGACTCGTGGCTCGCCCACATTCCAGGGCTCAAGGTGGTGTCCCCGGGCACGCCGTACGACGCGAAGGGACTCCTCAAGAGCGCGATCCGGGACGACAACCCCGTGATCATGCTCGAGGGCGAGATGATGTACAACTGGAAGGGCGAGGTGCCTGACGAGGAATACGTCGTCCCGATCGGCAAGGCCGACATCAAGCGCGAGGGCGACCACTGCACCATCGTCACCTACGGCAAGCTGGTGACGCTCGGCCTGCAGGTCGCCGACACGCTCGCGAAGGAAGGCATCCGGGTCGAGGTCGTCGACCTCCGCACGATCCGGCCCCTGGACGTCGAAGCCGTGCAGGCCTCGGTCCGTAAGACGAATCGCTGCGTCGTGCTGGAAGAGGGGTGGGAGTTCTGCGGAGTTGGCGCGCAGGTCGTGGACTATGTGCAGCGCGACTGCTTCGACGACCTTGACGCCCCCGTCGTGCGCGTGCACCAGGCCGACGTGCCCATGCCGTACGCGAAGAACCTCGAGAAGCACGCCAAGCCGGATCTCCCAAAGACGATCGCGGCGGTGAAGAAAGTGATGTACCTCGAGGGTTAGTCGGGTGGTGGGGTGGTCGGGTCGTCGGGTGGCGTGCGCTGCATGCTTCTCCCGCTGGACCGACCACCCCTCGCCGACGCCGCTCAGTCGTTTCTACCCGACCAACCGACTACCCGAACACCCGACGCGTTATGCCGACCAAGGTCTTCATGGAAGCGCTCTCTCCCACGATGGAAGAGGGGCGCCTCGTCAAGTGGCTCAAGAATGAGGGCGAGACTGTCAAGAATGGTGACGTGCTCGCCGAGGTGGAGACGGACAAGGCCATCATGGAACTCGTCGCGCGCGGGGATGGGGTGCTGCGCAAACGACTGATCGGCGATGGCGCCACGTCGGCGGTCGGTGCGCTGATCGGCGTCATTGCGACCGCCGACGAGAACATCGATGCGCTGGTGGCGAGTGCAGGGGGCGCGAGTGCTGCGGCTCCTGCCGCAGCTGCGACCGCCACTCCAACCACGGCCTCTGCGCCCGCGCCCGCTCCCGCCCCG
>JACMLI010000209.1 GCA_014379705.1 Gemmatimonadaceae bacterium | reverse complement strand
CCGGGTATGGCACCGCCGGGGGATTCGACCGGGCGGCAAGGACCGCAGCGACGGCGGTGACGATGAACAGCGTGGGGCGCATGGGATTCTCCGTTGGCGACAACATCGCGCGCCCACGCCAGGCGCTCCATGGCACGGGGACGAGCGGTCAGGCTGCGTATCCAAACGGCGAGCGGCCTCAGAGCGCGCGTGCCCTCAGCGCGACTTGAACCCTGCCAACTTCCAGAGCGCCGCCGTCTCGTACATGCGACCATTCGCCACCACCCAGCGACCGTTGCGGATGTTCGACACGCGCTCGAGCGGGTTCGCGTCGAGGACGAGCAGGTCGGCGCGCTTGCCGACTTCCAGCGTTCCGGATTCGTTGGCGAGACCCATGGCGCGCGCGGGGACGATCGTGGCGCTCTGCAGCGCTTCCATGGGTGTCAGGCCGGCCTGGGCAAAGAGCTCGATCGACCGGAGCAGGCTGTGCCCCGGGATCGCCCCGTCGGTGCCGGCAACGATCGGGACGCCGGCGTCGTGCAGGGCCTTGATGATGTTCAGCTGCAGCCGCAATTCCGCCGCGACAGCGGTGGCGGGCACTCGGCTGTTGACGCTCAGGTAGCTGGCGGCGAGAGGCGCCGGAAGGGTGGCAAAGCCAGGCTCGAAAGACGAGATGGCGGTCTCCGGCGCGTGCCGCAGGAGTTCGTTCCACGGCAAGGTTGGATCGACGACGACCTTGCGGCGAGCCAACATCGCGATCGCCGCGCGTCCCTCGGCGGAGTCGGGGCTGCCGATGGTCGGGAGGTGCGCGACCTGGTCCATGCCGGCCTCGATCGCGGCCGCGAGTCCGAGGGCACGAGGGACGTGTCCTGTGACGGTCATGCCAAGGGCGTGCGCGCGGTCGGTGATGGCCCGCACCACGTCCGGCGCAAGCAGCGTGTAGAGCTTGACCTGCTGCACGCCTGACGAGCGGTGGCGATCGACCACGGCTCGCCCTTCCTCCGGCGTGGCCGCGTCGACGACGCCGAGCGCACCGTCGCCACCGCCATCGACCAGTCCGGCGATGAGAAGGCGGGGCCCGAGGCCACGACCCGCGTCGATCGCGTCGCGGAAGGGGAAGAGGAAGCCGCCCTCGCCGCCCATGTCGCGTGCGGTGGTGACGCCGGCGGCGAGGTACGCCGGTGCCCACTCAATCTGGCTGGCGTGGGCATGCATCTCCCACAGCCCGGGGACGATCGTCTTGCCGCGTACGTCGACCACGCGCGCGCCCGGTGGAATTGCCACGGATGCGCGTCGCCCGATCGCGGCGATGCGTCCATCGCGGATCACGATCGTGGCATCCGCGAGGGGAGGCGCACCAGTCGCGTCCACGATCGTCGCGCCCTGGAGTGCGAAGGTGCCTGACGCGACGGGCGCCGTGCGTCGGCGCCACGCAGCAAGGTCGTCCATGCGATCGGCCACCGCCCGTCGATGAAGGGCGGGAAGGGATTCCCGCAGGTCCTGCCGAACGGCCGTCATCGGCAGGATGTGGATGCGCGTGACGATCGCAGCGAGGCGATCGCTCGCGTCGAGCCACGCGGTCTCGCGGCCCCAGACCACGTTGTCGACGACATAGCGTCGCAGGACCACCGGGAGCCCGGCCGTCTGTACGGTGTCCACGCCCCGAAAGGCGATCGTTACCTCGCGTGTCGGTGGTACGACGCGCAGCGCCGCCGGGCGACCGAGCTTCTCCCACCGCGCAATCATCGCCGCGCGCCCGGAGAGCGGCGCCCATCCCTGTGCCATGAAGCCCGTGTTGCGCGCAGCGATCCGAGCGCGGTCGACGCCGACGCGAACATCGAGCGAATCTCCCTGGCGCACGACGTCTACGTCGACTTCGACGAACCGGTAGGAGCGGCCCGACGCGGTGAACCTCGACGGAGCAAAGTCGGGCGCGAGGTGGAGCTCAGAGGTGAGTTGCAATGGAGTTCCGCGGTCGACAATGGCGAGGCTCGACCGCGCGGTGCTGCCGCTCGCGTTGCGCTCGAAGCGCGTGACTTCGGTCCCGATGCGACGCCCGACGTGGAAGACGTCGAGGGTGAGCGAATCAGCGCTCGACTGCGCGTGCGCCGCGCCCGCGAGCCCGCCGACCACGATCGTGGCGACCGCTGCAAGTCGAAGGGGGCGCCATGAGTTCGACATAGAACGCCAAACCTCACATCCCGGACGGCAGGGAGGCAATCGCCGGCGTCGCTCCGCCGCAGGGTTCGTCGCTCCGGCGAAGGCCGGAGCCCAGCGCGGATCGATCCTCCGGCTACGCATCGCCTCGATGCGGGATCGTCGCAGGTCCCGGCAGGCCTCGCCCGCGATATCGATGAATTCGGCGAGGTCGTTGGGTTGATGGCGATCGCGCCGCAGTAGGGCGTCACGCGACTCGCTTTGCCTTGCTGCCGGACGCACATTGGGCGCATGACATGGCGCCTCGGGAGGTGTTCTTCAGCGCTGGCGATCGCCGCAGTGCTCGCACCGATCGCCTTCGGCGCCCAGCCCGCATCGCCGGCAGCACGCGCCCTCGTGCTTGCGCACGTCACCGTCATCGACGTCGTCCGCGGTCAGGCCACGCCGGACCTGGACGTGACTATCGTGGGCAACCGCATCACAGCGGTAGTCCGCAGTGGGGGCGTCACGCGGCGCAATGCGCAGGTGGTGAACGCCACGGGCAAGTTCCTCATTCCCGGGCTGTGGGACATGCACAGCCACAGCCTGGATCGGTGGGAGTACTCGTCGCTGCTCAACATCGCCAACGGCGTCACGGGATTTCGTGATCCGGGAGCGGTGAAGGCGTTTTCGGAGATCGTGAAGTTGCGGGCGGATGTCGAGGCGGGACGCGTGTTCGGGCCCCGCTTCGTGGCGGCCGGCACGATCATCGACGGCTCGCCCTCGAGTCGCGCGACCTATGTGACCATCGATACGCCGGAACAGATGCGTGCCGAGGTCGCCCGCCGGAAGACCGCCGGACTGGACTTCATCAAGGTGTACACGCGCCTCTCGCGCGATGCTTTCCTCGCCGTTGCAGCGGAGGGCAAGCGGCTTGGTATCCCCCTCGACGGTCACGTGCCCCTGTCACTGACCGCCGTGGAAGCGTCGAACGCGGGCATGCGGAGCATCGAGCACTCGTACCGGCACCGCATGGCGTGCGCGACAGAGGAGAATCGCATCCGCGACCTGCTCCTCGCGCAGATCAAGGCCGTGCAGGCCTACGACGACCCGGCGTACCGATCCACCGAGGATGAGGCCTTCCGCCTTGGTCTGGATACCTACAGCGCCGATCGGTGCACGGAGCTGGGGAAGGCATTCGCGAGAAACGGGACCTGGTTCGTCCCGACCCTCGTCGAGATGGCGACCCGGTTCGATTCCCTCTTTCCCGGCCAGCCGGAGTTCGTGGAGCGGTTCAAGGATCCGCGCACCCAGTACGTCCCGCCGCACAAGGTGAACGAGTGGCGGGCGAACCAGGCGTTCAACATGGGCCAGGTCGAGGCGATGATCGCGTACAGGCCGATCAACTTCGACACGCTCTTCGATCAGCGAAAGCGCGAGGTTGCCAATCGCTTGCGCATGCCCGCCGACCTGCATCGCGGCGGGGCGCGTCTCCTCGCCGGCACCGATGTGGACACCACATTCCCGTTCCTCTTCTACGGATTCAGCCTGCACGATGAACTTGGGCTGCTCGTGAAGGGAGGCCTGACCCCGATCGAGGCACTCCGGACGGCCACGATCAATCCCGCCGAGTTCCTGCACCGCGAGAAGGACCTTGGCACGGTCGAAACCGGGAAGCTGGCCGACCTCGTACTGCTCGATGCCAATCCGCTCGAACTGATCTCGAACACGCAGAAGATCGCTGCCGTCGTGGCGAACGGGCGCTACCTCCCCGATCCCGAGTTGAAGAAGTTGCTCGAGCGCGCTGCGTTGATCGTGAAGAAGTAGGAGCTACCTTTTTCGTCACCGCAACCGGAGTCGTCGATGAAGCTGCGCCCGTCCCTTTGCCTCGCGCTCAGCGCGTTCGCTGCCGTCGCCGCCCAGGCGCAATCGTCCTCACTGGCACAGCGCCTCGACTCCATTGCCGGCGCTCCCGTAAAGGCCGGGAACGTGGCCGGCATGGCGGTGGCCGTGGTGAAAGGTCGCGATACGCTCCTGATGAAGGCCTATGGGTTCGCCGACCTGGAGAACCAGGTACCGGCCACACCGCAGACGGTGTTCCGCATCGGGTCCGTCACGAAGCAGTTCACGTCGGCCGCCGTGATGCAGCTCGTCGAGCAGGGCAAGGTGTCGCTCGACGATGACATGTCGAAGTACATCCCGAAGTACCCGACGCGCGGGAAGAAAATCACCGTTCGGCAGCTGCTCAATCACACCTCGGGGATCCCGAGCTACACGGACGTCGGGCCCACGTTCGGCGCGGTCATGCGCTCGGATCTTTCGCGTGACTCGCTCGTCTCGCTCATCTCGCCCAACGCGCTCCAGTTCGAGCCGGGGTCGCACTTCTACTACAACAACACCGGCTACTTCATGCTCGGCATGCTCATCGAGCAGGTGTCGGGCAAGCCGTACGGCCAATACCTGGCTGAGCAGATCTTCACGCCGAACGGCATGTCGGGCAGCACATACTGCGATACCCGGAAGATCATCCCGAAGCGCGCGGCGGGATACGATCGTACGCCGCAGGGCCTCGTGAACGCCGGTTTCCTCAGCATGGAGCTGCCGTACGCCGCGGGCTCGCTCTGCTCCACCGTGGGCGATCTCGTCGCGTGGTCGAACAAGCTCTACTCGGGCGGCATCGTGAGTGCGGCCTCCTACAAGGAGATGACCACCCCGGTCAGGCTCACGAGCGGGCGGCCGATGACCTACGGCTTCGGGCTCACCGCAGACACGCTGGGCGGCCGTCGCGTCGTGCAGCATGGAGGGGGGATCAACGGGTTCATCTCGTCGCTCGTGACGGTCCCCGAGGAGGGGCTCGTCGTCGCGGTGCTCGCCAATACATCACCCGCACCCAGTGACCAGGTCGCCAACGCGCTCGTCCGCGCCGTGCTCGGGTTGCCGGCTGCCTCGCCTCCGGGACCTCCGAAGGATGTCGCGTTAGGCGCAGAGGAGCGGGCGCGCTACGTGGGGACGTACGAGTTGACGCGCCCCGACGGCTCGAAGCTCGGCGTGAAGGTCGTCGAGGAGAACGGGCAGCTCATGGTGCAGGCCGATGGCCAGCGGGCGGCGCGCCTGATGAACCAGGGGGGCAGCGTGTTCGTGGTCCAGGGCGCCGGACGCATTGCGTTCGACGTCGTAAACGGCCGCGCGGTCGGCTTCGTGCAGGGGGGCGGTTCCCGCACTCTCGAGGCGGTGCGGAAGTAGCGCCGCCCCCGCCGGATGGCCATCCATGTGGTGCTTGTGCACCCCGAGATCCACTGGAACACGGGCAACGCGGGTCGCACCTGCCTCGCGGCGGGGGCGACCCTGCACCTGATCGAGCCGCTCGGCTTCTCCCTCGATGAGCGTGAGGTCAAGCGCGCTGGCCTCGACTACTGGGAGCACGTCGACCTGCGTGTGTGGCCCAACTGGGCGGCGTTCCAGGGCGAGCTGCCGTCGCTTGGCGAGCCGTTCTTCTTCTCGACGAAAGCCACGCGTCTCCTGTGGGATGCGCCGCTGGGAGCGGCGAGCGACGTGGTGCTCGTCTTCGGGCGCGAAACCGGTGGCCTGCCCGCCGACCTGCACGAGAGGTATCACGATCGCTTTGTGGGCATGCCGATTCTCTCGCCGCGCGTGCGATCGCTCAACCTCTCATCGAGCGTGGCGGTGGCGGTCTACGAGACGCTGCGCCAGCGAGGTACGGCACAATGAAGGGCGCGCTGCTCCTCCACGTGCTGGCCGCCCTCACCGTGGCCTCCACGGCGTCGGCGCAGCGGTACCGCGACGCCCAGGGCCGCATCCGCGTCGCCCTCGCGCAGCAACCCCTCCTGCCTAACGGGCGCTCGGTCGGCCCACGCACGATGGCCGAGGGAGGCATCCAGCAGGTCCTCGCGGGGATGGGAGCGACCGTGCGCGTGGCGGAGGCCCGGCTGAGTGCCGACGAAGAGGCCGAATACGGTGGATGGAAGAAGCTCGGCGTCTCGCTGGGGCACTTCGCCGACATCGTGTCGCAGAACGAGCGCGATGGCTTCTTCACGGTCGGACTCCTGGCGACGTGCCCATCCATGCCCGGACTGGTCGCCGGGTTGCAGCGTTCGGGGCCTTCCGGGACACCCCTGCGCATCGGAATGCTCTGGCTGGATGCGCACCCTGACTTCAACACCCCGGAGACGACCCGCAGCGGCTCCCTCGGAGGAATGCCCGTTGCAGTGGCCACGGGCCGTGCCCTGCAGCGCATGCGCATCGACGCGAAGCTGGTGCCGGCGATGGCCGACGAAGCGATCGTGATGGGGGGCGTACGCCTCACCGACCCGCTCGAGCAGGAACTCCTCGACCGCTCCCGGATCCAGCAGGTAAGCGTCGACGACCTGCGCAAACGGTCGGCTGCAGTCTTCGCCCAGCTGGACCGGCTCGCGCGCACGACCGACAAGCTCTACGTCCATATCGACATGGATGTGCTGGAGCCGCGCGAAGTGATGGCCCACCAGAACAAGGTGCCGGGAGGTCCGTCGAGCGAGGAACTGGCGACGCTCTTCGAGGAGATCTTTCGACGGTATCCCACGGCATCCGCTATTGGCTTCGCCACGATCCCGTCGACGGACGAGGGAGGGCTTGGTCTCGCCGCGGTGAACAGGATGATTTCGGGCGCCGTGCGTGGCGTCATGGCGCGGGAGCGGAACCGGTAGTCCGTACCGGGAGCACGTCACCAGGTCGCCGCGCGGCGAAATGTCTTGCTCGCCGCTGGAATACCTTCGATCTTGGGACCGTGCCCTTGAGCTTCCTACTTCTATCCGGTTGATGTCGCTCCTGCAGCGCCGGCAGGTGGCGACCAACCTTGCCGTCGCGGTGGCGTACGCCCTGCTCGGTCAGGCGACGCTTGCCTTGGGAGAGACCGGCGGAGTGGAACTGCGCCGCGTGATCTGGGCGTCGAGTGGCGTTGCAGTCGCTGTCGGGCTCCTCGTGAAGTTCCCTGTGTGGCCCGGCGTCGCCATTGGTGGCGCGTTGGCCACCTGGCTGAGCGACTCGGGGCCCCTGATGATCGTTGGCACGGGCGTCGCCAACGCCATCGAAGTCACGCTCACCGTCGCGTTCCTTCGACGGGTGAACTTCGACGCCGCGATGGAGCGCGTGAGTGACATCCTCACGCTGATCATCATGGGGTCGGGTGCGGCCGCGGCGCTCGGTGCGGTGCTCAGTGTGTCGTCGCTCTACCTGTCTGGTGGCGTGCCTGACGGAGCCTTCCTCCGCATCTTCCTGCTGTGGTGGCTCACGCACGCGATGGGCATCCTGGTGATCACGCCCTTCGGCCTGACGCTCTTCCGCGGCCGACCGATGCTCTCCAGGCGGAACTTGCCGGAAATCGTCGCAGCCTTCGCCACGGTCGCGGTGGTGACATGGGTGCCGTTCTTCGCCGAAGGCAATAGCGTCGTCGCACGCCTCTTCTTCCTGCCATTCCCGGTGCTCCTGTGGGCGGCGATGCGCCTTGGAATGAAGGGGGCGGCGACGGCGGCGCTCATCACGACGTCGATCGCCATGGTCGCCGCCGTGCTCCACACCGGCCCCCTGGCCGTGGGCACGCCGAACCAGGCGCTGATCCTGACCTGGCTGTTCTCGAACGTGGTGATGATAGCGACGCTGATCTCGGCGGCGCTCGTCACGAACATGGAGAGCGCACGCTCGGCGCACCAATCCGAGGAGGCGCGCCTGCGCGCCGTGCTCGATGGCGCCAGCGATGGCATCGTCGTGACGGATGCGCAGGGATCCGTGACGCACGTGAACCGCGCCGTCGGGATGATCTGGCCGGCGAAGGTGATCGCCCCCATGCTCGACGCCCGATTTGACCGCTCGCTCGAGGCGCTTGGCGTGCTCCTCCCCGACGCGGCGGCGCGCGAGCTTCTCGTTCCCCCGACCGGCCCCGAAGGCCGGCGAGGCATGATCACGTTCGATGACGCACGCGTCTGGGAAGTCCACGTCGATAACCTCCGGCAGGACGATGCGCGCGGTGGCTGCGTCTGGTGGTTCCGCGACAGCACCGAGCGCGTTCGCGCCGAGGAGGAGCGCCAGCACCTGCAGGCGCAGCTCCTGCACGGACAAAAGCTGGAAAGCCTGGGCGTCATGGCGGGCGGGATCGCCCACGACTTCAACAACCTGCTGATGGCGATCCGCGCGCGCGCGGAACTCGTGCGCACGCTCGGCAATCCGTCGCTGGACGTCCAGGAAGACATCGACGGCATCCTGCGCACGGCCGACCAGGCCGCGGGACTATGCCGCCAGATGCTGATCTATGCCGGTCGTGGCGCGATCGAGGTGCGGACCATCGACCTCTCGCTCTGTGCCCGCGAAATCCAGGACCTGCTGCGGGTGTCGGTGTCGCGTCGCGTGGCGCTCCAGCTCGAGCTCAGCAGCGAACGCCTCTGGGTCTCCGCCGACTTGACCCAGCTGCGCCAGGTCACCCTCAACCTTGTCACCAACGCGTCGGACGCGGTGGAGGCGACGGGGCATGGCGGCACGGTCCTCGTGCGCACTCGGCGCGCGGTCCTGGGGCGCGAGTGGCTGTCGCGGGCGGTGATCGGCCAGGACGTGCCTGAGGGCGAGTTCCACATCCTCGAGGTCAGCGACGACGGCGTCGGCATGACGGAAGACACGGTGCGTCAGATCTTCGATCCGTTCTTCTCGTCGAAGGGAACGGGGCGCGGTCTCGGACTTTCGTCCACGCTTGGCGTGGTGCGCACCCACAAGGGCGCCCTCGCGGTGGAAACCCGGCCTGGCGGCGGGAGTCGATTCATCGTTGCCTTGCCCGCTGCGACAGAACCCACGGGAGAGCGTGCGCCGATCGTGGTGCCGCGTGCCAGGGGCGAACTGCTCGGCCACGTTATCCTCGTGGTGGACGACGACGGGGACGTGCGGCGGGTCGTGACGCGCATGCTGCAGCACATGGGCATGGAGGTCCGGGAGGCCAGTGACGGAGACGAGGCGCTGGCGCAACTCGTGGCCGACCGGGAGCGGGTGATCGAGATCGTCCTGCTTGACCTCACCATGCCCAAGATGAGCGGCCCGGCGACCCTGGCGGCGATGCGGGTCGCGGGCATCGACACCCCCGTGATCATTGCGAGCGGGTATTCAGCGGAGGCGGTGCAGGAGGGCGAAGGCGTGATGGGCTTCGTACAGAAGCCTTTCCGGATCGAGGACCTCGAGCGTGCGATCGGACGGGTGCTGGTAAAGTCAGCGTGAAACCTATGTGTGCCGCACACGTAGTCCCGGCATGCGACCCATCGAGTTCGAGATCCCGCTGACCCTCCCGAGCGAGGAACGGCAGGGGTACGCCACCATCCAGGACTCGGGAGGCGCATGACCACGCGGCGCGCGCCGCATGAGCGATGGCCATCGCGCGCCTATCGACTCGCCCTCCATGCCTTTCCAGCCGAGTTCCGCGAACGGTGGGGCAACGACATGCGCCTCACGTTCCTCGATCGCGTGCGCGAGGAGAGGTACCCGATGCGCCTCATGATGCGCGAGCTCGGGAATGTGCTTTCCGCCGGTGTTCACGAACGACTCCACTCCAGCACCCGACGGTTTCGCATGATCCACCTGCAGGATATCCGCTACGCCTTCCGGCTGCTGTTCCGGAGCCCGGGGTTCACGCTGCTCACGGTGCTCGTGCTCGCCGGTGGACTCGGGGTGAGCACGTTCACCTTCTCGTTCCTCCACGCGGCGATGATCCGCCCACTCCCGTTAGGCGAGGGGGACCGCATCGTGCGCCTCACGCGGCTCGAGCAGGGGCGCCGCCGTCCCGTGGACGCCGTGGACGTGGGGACGCTGCGATCGACGCTGCGGAGCGTGGGCGACCTCGGGAGCTATACGAGGACCGAGGTGATGCTCGGCCGCGCCAGCGAGAGCCGCGTGCTCACCGCGACGGGAGCCGACCCCGTGTTGTTCTCGGTGGCGCGGACGCCTGCGATGTTCGGGCGCACGCTGCTGCCGGTAGACGCCGAGCCGGGGGCGGAGGCCGTGATCGTCCTGGCGTACCGAACGTGGGAAGTGGCGTTCGGCGCCGATCGCGCGGCGGTGGGTTCGCTGGTGGCCATCAACGGTGTGACCACGCGAATCGTGGGCGTCATGCCGGAAGACTTCGGGTTTCCCGTGACGCAGGACGCGTGGCTGCCGCTCCCGGCGAGCCTCGGCGTGACGACCCCGCCGGGGACGCAATACGTGTCCCTCTTCGCGCGCCTTGCACCGGGGGCAACGCAGGAGGAGGCAGCGGCGGAGGCGTCGGGCGTGCTGCGTGGTGTCGTGGCGGCGCGGGACACCACCAACCAGCTCGCCGAGCGAACGGCGATGGCCGTGGAGTCCTTCCCCGCAGCCCAGATCGGGGACGAGCGCACGATCGTGTTCTCCACGCTCAACGTCCTTGCCGCCCTCATCCTGCTGCTGGCACTCGTGAACGTGACGACGCTGCTCACCGCGCGAGCCAACGAGCGCGTGCGCGAGACGGCGGTGCGGCTGGCGTTAGGCGCGCCGACCCCACGCCTTGTCATGCAGGGGATGTGGGAAGGGGTGATCCTGTGCGTGTTCGGCGGCATCGGCGGGGCCGCGGGTGCGTCGTGGGCACTCGAGGAGGTCACACGGTGGACGCAGGCGAACATGCCGGACAGCATGGCGTTCTGGTGGGTGTGGCGGATGGACCACGTGACGCTGTTCAGCGCCGGTGCGTTCGTCACGGCGTCGATCGCCGTGCTCGGGTCCGTCGTCTCGCTGCGTGCCACGCGCACCAACGTGCGCGAGGTCATGCAGGATGGCAGCGCACGGTCGGGGTCGCGTCGTGAAGGCCGACTCGCCCGCAACGTCGTGGCACTGCAGATCACGACCGTGACGCTCCTCATGTTCATCGGGGTGCTCTCCGGCGTGATGGCCGAGCGCGTGATCAACCTCGATCCGGGATACGATCCGGCGAACGTGCTGCAGGTGTCCCTCGAGCCTTCCACCGAACGCTTCCCCGAGGGAGCCGCGCGCTCCGGGGTGTACCGCCAGGTGGAGTCTCGCCTCGCCGGACATGGAGCGCTGAGCGGGGTGCTGCTGCGAACGAAGCTCGCCGACAAGGGCGACCGCGACGCGCGCTTCGAGCAGCGGAACGTGCATTCCGGTGGCGCGCTGCCAGCGGCCAACATCGTGGCCACACTCGGTGCCATGTCAACGCTCGGAATGGAGCTCGAGGAAGGGCGCGAACTCGCGGCCAGCGATGACGAGGCGCGCGCGCCCGTCGTGGTGATCAGTCAATCGCTCGCTGCGCGACACTGGCGTGGCGCGTCGCCCGTCGGCGACCAGGTGCGGCTTGCCGGCGTCGCCGACTCCCTCGCGTGGCGCACCATCGTCGGGGTCGTGAGCGACATCCCGTACGGGAACGAACTCTCGCGCGACCGCAGCGCCGACGCGATCTACGTCCCGCTGCTGCAAGCGGGAGTTGCGTACACCGACGTGATGGTCCGAACGCGCCTTGGTGAGGTGGCCGGCCGGCAGGCCTTGCACGATGTCTTTGGGGCGATCGATCCGCTGCTCATTCCCGGCTACGTCCACCGTGCGGAGGAAGTGACTCGAAAGGCGGGGCTGATGGTGACCGGGATGACCAGGCTCTTCGGCGGATGCTTCGTGTTTGCCTTGCTGCTCGCCGTGGCGGGATCGTACGGCCTGATGTCGCGGTCGATCGGCTTGCGCACGCGGGAGGTAGGCGTCCGCCGCGCGCTCGGCGCGTCCGACGCCGTGATTGCGCGGTTGCTGCTCTCGCAGGGAGCGCGGCAGCTTGGGGTGGGTGCCTTGATAGCCGCTCCCCTCCTCGCCGTGGTCGGTGTCGCTGCGACGAAGTTCTTCCCGTTGAGCGGCGTGCTGACGGCGATCGCAGGTGTGCTCGTGTCGGTGTCGATCATTGGGGTCATTCTCGTGGCCACGTGGCTGCCGACGCGGAAGGTGCTGCGCGTGGCGCTGCGCGACGCGCTCTGGCGTGACTGAGCCGAGCCCCACGAAAGCTGCCCGTCACCGGCCAGCTGGCTGGTGGCACGAGGGCAGGATAGGTTGGAAGGCGACGGTTCGAGGAGTGCCGACTGACCACTGGAGCATGCGCCGTGGACGAACCGGGAGAGGTGACGCGCCTCCTTTCCGCCATCGCGGATGGCGACCGGGACGCGTGGGACGCCTTGTTCCCGCTGGTATACGAGCGGCTGCGAGCCATCGCGCACCGGCAGCTCCGTGGCGAGCGCGAGGGGCACAGCTTTGCCACGACCGACCTCGTTCACGAGGCCTACTTCGGGCTCGTCGGCATCGAGCGGGTGATGTGGCTCGATCGAGCGCACTTCCTCGCCATCGCCGCGCGCGCGATGCGTCGCGTCCTCATCGACCATGCGCGGGCGCGCGCGACGCAGAAGCGCGGCGGCCAGCCCGGACAGGCGCTCGTCGATCTCGACGCGCTGTCCACGCACGGGTCCGACGATCAGGTCATCGCGCTCGAGGAGGCGCTCCGCGCGCTCGAGACGCGCAACGAGCGCTACGGCCGCATCGTGGAGTGCCGATTCTTCGCCGGGATGAGCGTCGAGGAGACGGCTGCCGCCCTGGGTATTTCTGCGGCGACGGTCAAGCGCGACTGGAGCGTTGCCCGCGCGTGGCTGCACAGGGAGCTCCGGGACGATGACCAGCCACGATAGCGGCACCGGAGGCCTGACTCCCGAGCAATGGGGAAGGCTCGAGGAGGTGCTCGCTGCCGCGATCGAGCTGCCGCCGGAGGAGCGCGCGGCACTCATCGAACGAGCCTGCGCGGGAGACGCGCGACTCCGAGCCGAGGTCGAGTCATTGCTCGTCGCGCACGAGAAGCCCGGTGTGCTCGACGTGCCCATTTCGCGACGAAACTCCTCGCCCGGCGTTCATGGCGGAGGGTTCGCACCGGGGAGCGTCGTCGCGCACTACGAAATCGGCGAGCTGCTCGGCAGCGGTGGCATGGGCGTGGTGTACCGTGCGCGCGACCTGCGCCTGGAGCGCACTGTGGCGCTCAAGTTCCTTCCAACCTTGTTGAGCGCCGACGCGCACGCCAAGCGCCGCTTCCTCGTCGAGGCGCGCGCCGCTGCGGCGCTCGAGCACGTGCACGTCTGCACGATCCACGAGATCGGCGAGACCGATGAAGGCCAGCTCTTCATTGCGATGGCGTTCATCGAGGGGGAATCGCTGCGCCGGCTGATCGACCGTGGAGCGCTCACCGTGTCGCGCGCGGTGACGATCGCACGGCAGCTCGCATCGGCGCTGCAGGCGGCGCACGAGCACGGCATCGTGCATCGCGACGTGAAGCCGGCCAACGTGATGCTCACACGCGATGGCTCGGTCAAGCTCGTGGACTTCGGCGTCGCCAAGCTCGAGGGATCAACGCTGACCGGAGCGGGGGGAACGCCGGGGACGATGTCGTACATGTCGCCAGAACAGGTGCGTGGCGAGGAGGTTGATTGTCGCACCGATGTGTGGGCGACCGGCGTCGTGCTCTTCGAGATGCTGGCGGGCTCTCGTCCCTTCATCGGTGACACAGACGCGGCGACGCTGCACGCGATCACCGCCGCGGAGCCGAAACAGCTTCGCGCCTTGCGAGCGAACGCGCCCCAGGGCCTGGAGCGCGTCGTGGCGCGGGCCCTCGACAAGGTGCGTGAGCGACGCTTTCCGTCGGCAGCCGCACTGGAGGCCGCGCTGGAGTCCGTGGAGACGGCGATGTCCGCCCCGCCGCGTCGT
>JACMLI010000208.1 GCA_014379705.1 Gemmatimonadaceae bacterium | reverse complement strand
TGACCAGGTCCCCTGCGTTGGCCGGCGCCCTGTGGCCTAAACCCATTCTGCATCCACGGCGCGGTTGGCTGACGGGATGGGTCGTCGGCGCGTGGACGGCGGTGGCTGCCGTTGGCGTCGTGCAACCGGCAGGCGCCCAGGCGTCGTCATCGAGGAGTCGCGAGGTGCGCCCCGAGGCCGCGCGCTTCGTCGGCGTGCTGAACGCGCGGACGGCGGTCGTCGACCATCGCGGACGGCGCGCCATTCACCTGATCCCGCTGGACACCACGGTCACGAAGGACGAGGACATGTTGGCCATCCTCGACGGGGAGCGCCTCACTGATGGCACGATCGAGGTATCTGTCGCGGGATCCCCACGCCCGGGTGCGCCCCCCGATTCACGGGGGTTCATCGGCATCGCCTTTCGCACCGGGGAGCGGGGCGTGTGGTCGGAGATTTTCTACCTTCGTCCCACCAACGCCCGTGCCGACGACCAGCTGCGACGGAATCACACCCTGCAGTACGTGTCGCACCCGGAATTTCCGTGGCATCGCCTGCGCGAGGAACGTCCCGGCGTCTACGAGTCGTACGCGGACATGGAGGCTGGTGCGTGGACCGCGCTCAGGATCGTGGTGAGCGGCACGACCGCGCAGCTGTACGTGAACGGGGCGGCGCAACCAGGCCTTGTCGTGAACGACCTGAAGCACGGCGCCGGCGGCGGGCGCATCGCGCTCTGGGCGCACGTGCAAACCAACGCGTACTTCGGCTCAATGAAGATCACGCCACAATGATGGGGGCGCCGGGGCTTGTGCCCGGCGGGCATCGTTGCATGCTCCACCTGTGCCTACCCGTTCACGCCTCCACGCGGCGCTGCTGGCCTGCCTGACGATCGCGCTCGGCCTCGCGTCGCGACGCTTCGGCGAGTCCTTGCCATCGTTCATCGCTCGTTATGCGGGTGATGCCCTGTGGGCGACGCTGGTCTACTGGTGCCTGGCGTTCATGCGACCGCGCGCGACGGCCCGTTCCCTCGCCCTGGGTTCACTTACCATCGCGTTCGCCGTGGAGGTCACTCAGCTGTATCACGCACCGTGGATCGATGCGGTGCGCGCGACGCGTCTCGGCGCGCTGGTCCTGGGCCATGGGTTCCTCTGGTCTGACCTTGCCTGCTATGGCGTGGGCGTCCTGCTCGCCGTCGTCATCGACCGGCCCCTTGCGCGCGGGCGGACCGGGTGACGGTATTCATCTGGACATTGCCCGGTGGCGGGTGTGACCAGACCTGGGAGACCGTCGCATGAAAATCAGCGCGCGCACGATCGTCCTGTTCGCACTCGCGTCGGCGACGACTGCTTGCATGTCCCGCGTGCGCCCGACGACGTACTTCGTGCAAGTGAACGAGTGGGACGCCCTCGCCGGTTGCATTCTCGTCACGTCCATCGAACGCGGGTACAGCACGCGCACGTCCCCGCTGGGCATCCACGTGACGCGACCCGTGAATGGAAGCCGGGCGACTCCCTCCGACCTGAACCGCTCGCCATACGGAGGGCCCAACCCGCTCAGGGTCATGAAGCCCTCCGCGGCAGACGGTCCCCTCGTCAGCGAAGAGGTCCGCTTTGCGCGCACCATTATTCCCGAAGGGATCGTGCTCAAGGCGGAGGCGCTCGCCCTGGAGTTGGTGAACCCGGTGACCCGAGCGAGGGCTGCGCCGAGCAAGGTGGGGCCGTCGGCGCTGATCCAGGGCGTCAAGCAGGTGCTCGAACGTGCGTGCATGCGCAACGTGCCGCGCTACACGGGGACCGCCACCACGCAAATCGCGGCGGGCGGCGCTGGAGCACCGGGCGTCGTCGCCACGAAGCCCGACGGACAGTAGCGCTCGACCGCTAGGCTCCCACGCGCGGCTTTTTCACGAGCGTTGGACGCGTGGGCGATTGCGCCAGGTCCCAGCTCACCTGGTGGATCAGCCGCGCGATGCGTTCCATCTTGGGATAGTTGATGCGCTCCGCGTCGTCGGTCACGAGGTGGTAGTCGGGATGCAGGCCGGTGTGGAACCAGATCGCCGGCACGCCGTGCTGCAGGAAGGCCCAGCTGTCGCTGCGCCGGACGAGCTGCGAGATGTTGTTGTCGTAGTTCTTCTTGAGCGTCAGCGCATACGGCGCATTGGCCCGCTCCACCGTCGCGGTAATTGTGCTGCGGCTCCAGCCCAGCAACGTCACCGAGTTGCGGTTCGATTCGCCGCTCTGCACGGGCAGCCCGCGGAAGCGCCCCCCGCCGTTCTCCGGAACCTCCTCGTTGCGGCCGATCATGTCG
>JACMLI010000207.1 GCA_014379705.1 Gemmatimonadaceae bacterium | reverse complement strand
TGTTCGAGGTGCGGGGAGCGCGCGCGAGCGGTCATCGCGGTCCGGGGTGGGCGAGCGAGTGGTCATCGCGGTCCGGCGAGCGCGAGCGAGCGGTCATCGCGGTCCGCGTGCGCGAGCGAGCGGTCATGCTGTTCCGGAGCGAGCGCGAGAGGTCATCCCGGTCCGGCGAGCGCGAGCGAGCCGAGAACCGGGACCCAGCGTCGTAAGGCCACGAAGGGCAAGGCCACGCCACGCGCCACGCGCGGTGCTGTTCATCCAATGCGATACCCGCGGCTTCGCCGCGGCGACCACCCTGCCATCTGCCATCTGTGATCTGCAGTCGCCGTCTGGCATCTTGCGACCCGCCGTCGCCATCTGGAGCGACTACCGATACCCCGCTGCCTGCAACGAAAAGAGCTCCGCGTACAACCCACCCTGCGCCACGAGCTCGTCGTGCGTACCGTCCTCCACCAGTTCACCATTGCGCAGCACGAGGATCCGGTCCGCCATGCGCACGGTCGAGAAACGATGTGAGATGATCACCGCGCTCCGCGTGGACATGAGCGCCGCGAAACGCTGGAATACCTCGGCCTCGGCGCGCGCATCGAGCGCCGCCGTGGGTTCGTCGAGGATGATGAGTTGCGCCTCGCGCATGTAGGAGCGCGCGAGCGCGACCTTCTGCCATTCGCCCCCCGACAGCTCGACCCCGTCATGGAAGCGGCGGCCGAGCATCTGGTGCCAGCCATCGGGAACGCGCGCGATCACGGCGGATGCGAGCGACTTTTCGGCGGCCTCCGCGAGCACGTCCGGCACGGGGGGACCGGCGGTGAGCGAGGGGGGCGCGCCGTCGACAGACGCATCATCCCGATCGGCATCGAGGTACGCACGAGCGACCTCGATCTCGCCGACGCCGATGTTCTCTGCCATGCGCATGTCGTAACGCACGAAGTCCTGGAAGATCACGCCGATGGCGCGTCGCAGCGACTCGACGTCGTAGTCACGCAGGTCGACGCCGTCCAGGAGAATCCGTCCCTCGGTCGGGTCGTACAGGCGCGCGAGGAGCTTGGTGAGCGTGGTCTTCCCTGCCCCGTTCTCCCCGACGAGCGCGACCCGCTCGCCCGGGCGCAACCAGAAGCTCAAGTGCCGGACCGCCCAGCGTTCACTCCCCGGGTACTGAAACCCCACGTCCTCGAACTGGAAGCCCTGCCGGATCGGGTCGGGCACGGGCGGCGCGCCCGATTTATCCGCGATCGTGGGCTTCATCTCGAAGAAGAGGAACAGGTCGCGCAGGTAGAGACTTTCCTCGTGGATCGAACTGACGGCGGAGAGCAGTGCCTGGATCAGGTCGCGCCCGCGCACGAAGGACGCGGCGAGGAAGGTGAGCGTGCCTAACGTGATGGCGCCAGTCACCGTCTGGGCAATGATCACGAGGTACGCCACGTAGTAGCCGGCGGTGCTCAGCAGCGAGAGGGCGCTCCCGACCAGGGAACGACGCACGGCGAGGGCGCGGTTCTCCCGGTAGTACTTCTCCGAGAGCCGGCGGAAGCGGTCGATGAGCCACGGCGCGAGGCCGAAGAGCTGCACCTCCTTGGCCGTCTCGTCGCTCGCCCCGGCAAAGCGCAGGTAGTCGAGCTCGCGGCGGCGGGGCGTCCAGCTGAACATCAGCGAGTACTGCCGGGCGGCGAAGTGCGACTCGCTCCAGAAGCGCGGGAGGATCGTGACCACGAGAAGGAGCATGAGCCACGGACTGAATGCAAGCAGGACCGCGGCGAGCGTCGCGAGGGTCACGAGGGACTCGGCGATCCCCCACAGCGAGCCGAGAAGACTGAGCCTCCCCGAGGTCTGGCGTCGCGCCCGATCGAGATGGTCGTAGAACGCCGGATCCTCGAACTGCGCGAGGTCGAGGGTGGCCGCGTGCTCCATCAGGCGCACCGACGTGCGGATGGTGAACAGGTCGGCGAGTTGACCGTCGACGAGCATCGAGGCGCGGGAGAGCAACTCACCGAAAACGACGATGCCGATCTCGAGGCCAACCAGCGGGAGGATGGCGCGCCAGTTTCCTCCCGTGCGCTGGGCCTCGACCACGCCATCGATGATCAGCTTCGCGACCCAGAGCGTCGCAATCGGCACGAGACCGCGGACGAGGCGCAGGGCGCCCATCGCAATCGAGAGACCCTTGTGGGTCTCCCACACCATGCGGGCGAGCTTCGGCACGTACTTGAGCGCCTGGAGCCGCTCCTTGAACGTGGGCTTGGGAGTGCCCGGCACTGGCAGCGGTCTTCCTCGTCGGCTCGGGCGCGGTCCGGTCATGCGGGAAAGCTACGCCGGTCGTGCCGGACTTACCTCCCATCCGTTCGAGGGAGGCGAGCGTTCAGCGGAAGTATTGCTCGAGCCCGGACAGGAACATCTGCACGGACACGGCGACGAGGATCATGCCCATCAGCCGCTCGATCGCGATCATCGCCCTTGGACCGAGGACCGAACGCAGGCGGTTTCCCGCGAGTAAAATGACCGCCGTCGCCGCCCAGGCGAGCGCGAGGGCGCCCAACCATTCGGGCCAGCGCGCCGGATCCCCCTTCATGATCAGCATCTCCGTTGCCAGCACAGACGGTCCGGCGACGTAGGGAATCGCAAGCGGCACGATGAACGGCTCCCCCGTGATCTCCTCGTGCGTCGAGCCCGCACTCGGCGGAAAGACCATCCGGATCGCGATCAGGAAGAGGATGATTCCCCCCGCGAGCGTCAGCGCCGACTCGGAGATCGAGAGCAGCGACAGCAGTGGTCCCCCGGCGAAGAGGAACGCGACCATGATGCCGAACGCGATCAGCAGTTCCCGCACGACCACGCGATGGTGCCGATGGGCCGGCACCCCCTGCAACGCCGCGAGGAAGAATGGGATGTTGCCGAGCGGATCCATCACCAGGAACAGGGTGAGGGCGGCGGAGAGGAGGGACACGAGGGTCGGGTGGTCGGGTGGTCGGGTTGTCGGGTGGAAAGGTCAGCTGGCTTGGGACGAGATGCAATCGAACTCGGTGCGCCCGTCGGTTACGTCAGGCCATATTTCCTGCCTTCCCCTTTCGTTTGACATGTCCATAGCGATTCGCTTCTCCGCGCTGCTCTCACTCGCGCTCCCCGTGTGCTCGCTTGCCGGGCAGGCGCGTGCGCCGCTCCCCGAGCGCGCGGTGCGTAGGGACATCCCCATGACCAACGCGATCCGGCGCGCGTTTGCGGCCGGGACGCGCGATTCCACCGGGCGGCCCGGCCGGAAGTACTGGCAGTTGCGCACGGACTACACCATCCGCGTCTCGTTGAACACGGCCACGTCGGTCATCACCGGCTCCGAGACGATCGTCCTGCATAACGAGAGCCCCGACACGCTCCGGGCGATCGGCCTGCGCCTGCCCGGGAATCACTTCCGCGGCGAACATCCGCGCGCGGCGCCATGGGTGCCGGCCGAGAACACCGAGGGCATGGTGATCACGCGCCTGGCGGTGAATGGCCGCCAGAGCATCCTCGACGCGCCCAGCGCGCCCGGGTCCGGGAACACCGCGCCAGCTGAACCCACGTTGGTGAACCCGCGCAGCACGTCCGCGCGGATCGCGCTACCAACGGCGATGACACCGGGCGCCAACGCGACGCTCGAACTCGACTGGACGTACAAGCTCCCCGGTGGCCCTGGCAGCGGGCATCGCATGACGATGCGCTGGGCCGATTCGCTGTACCAACCCACGCAGTGGTTCCCACGCGTCGCCGTCTACGATGACCTGCGTGGCTGGGACAATGAGCTCTACCTCGGCCCGTCCGAGTTCTACAACGACTTCGGGCGTTACGACGTGCGCATCGACGTGCCCGCCGGATGGATCGTGAGCGGCACGGGCGTGTTGCAGAACCCGGACCAGGTGCTCACCCCCACCGCGCGCGAGCGACTGGTGAAGGCACTCACCACCGACGACGTGACCACGATCGTGGGTCCGGAAGAAGTGGGTCCTGGCGTCGCGACTGCGGCGGGCGATCGACTCACGTGGCACCATGTCGCCGAGAACGTGAACGACTTCGCGTGGGCAACGGCGCGGAAGTTCGTCTGGACGGCGACGCGCGCCACGATCCCCGGCAAGGGCGTCGTCCCGATCCACATGGTGTACCTGCCCGGACGCGACCGCATGTACACCCAGGCGGGCCCCACAGCGCGTCACGCGCTCGAGTTCTACTCCGCGCTCTGGTTTCCGTACCAGTTCCCGCAGCTCACGCTGCAGGATGGCCCGAGCGCCGGCATGGAGTACCCGATGGTCATCAACTCCAACATCGGGGCTGCCGACCACGAGACCGCGCACCAGTGGTGGCCGATGGTCGTGAGCAACAACGAGACGTGGTACGGCTGGATGGACGAGGGCTTCGACCAGTACATGAACATCCTCTCCGCCGCCGACGCGCGGAAAACGGCGCCCGTGCTCGACGGCCTTGGCCAGTCATACGGCCGCACGTCCGGGAACGAGGCCGAGCCCCCGATGATGTGGAACGCGAACTACGCGGGGCCGCAGTTCTACGGCTTCACCACGTACTCCAAGACGCCGCTGATGCTTTCCATGCTTGGTGGCATCGTGGGCGATACAGCAGTGCAGCGCGCGCATCGCGAGTGGGGGCAGGCCTGGATGTTCAAGCATCCGTCGCCGTGGGACTGGATGTTCTTCATGCAGAACGCGCTCGAGCGCGACCTCGGCTGGTTCTGGTACTACTGGCTCTTCACGACGGAGAGCGTGGACGCCTCGATCACCGACGTCGCCGCGCGCGGCGCGAAGGCCGTGGTCACCGTGCGGCAGGACGGGCAGATGCCGTCGCCCGTGGTCCTGCGCGTACAACTCGCCTCGTCAGGCGCCCCCGTACGACCAATGGCGAACGCGGTGAAGATCAATGAGACGACGTACGACGTCACGTGGCCGGTCGACGTGTGGTTCAGCGGCAAGAAGACCTTCGCCGCCGAACTCACCTTCGGGCGCAAGGTCGAGAAGGTGACGTTCGACCCGGGGTGCCGCTTCCCGGATCGCGACCCGAACGACAACGTCTGGCCTCGTCAGGTAACTCCGGTGACGCCAGCGCAGGCCGCGCCGAACCGGACGGTGGCGGTTCCCTGCGGCCGTTAGGCCTGCACGCGGCTCACCACCCGGTCGGCCTACTTCGCCGGCAGGGCGGCGAGCGCCCGTCGATAGATCTCCATCAGGTACGTCTCCTGTCCACTGAGCTCGACCAGCAACATGCGGTGTGTCCGAACCATCTGCGGGCGCTGCGCCGGGTCGAAGTTCCCGGGGGAGAGAAAGCGATCCGACAATCGCTGCAGCGTTGGGAGCAGCGTGGCGGACTGCACGGTGTACGTCTCCGACAAGAGCGCGGCGGTTTCGTAGTCCAGCAGTCGTAAGGCGCCCGTGCCCTCAGCGGTCTCCCACGCCACCGCGGCAAGGGGCTGCGTATCGAGGCCCCCCTCGGGCATGTTCGCCACGAACACATCGAACGCCGTCTGCTCCCCTCGACCCGTGTTCGCGTCAGCGAGGCGCTGTGCCATCGCCGCGTGCCCGGGTTGGGCCTTCTCCAACCGCGCGAGGTTCGCGGCGATCTCCCGGCGAAAGTTCACGAGTGCGTTGTGCGCCAGCTTCTGTTCCTGCACGCCCTCGCGCCATTCGCTGAGCGCGAGGCCGAGGAGCACACTGAGCACGATGAGGGCGCCCTCGATTGCGAGCTTCCTCCACTCGCGGCGTGGGGTGATCACGAGCGCCGGTAGCGCCAGAGTACGACGCGTTCCACCTCGTCGTCGTCGATGGCCACGCCGAGCACCCAGTCGCGACCGGCGTCATAGGGGGTGAAGCGGGCCGGCAGCGTGATGCCGGCGACCCACGCGCCGGCGCGGTCGAAGACGTTGAACCTCAGTGGCTCACGTGGCGTCACGAAGGCGCGCGTTCCCAGGCTCCCGTACGTCCGGTCGTAGTCGCTCAACCACACGTCGCCCTCGGCAGTCATGAGCGCGCGACTGAATGGCGGCGCCACGTCGGCGAAGCGCCACAGGCGCATCTCCTCGCGCATTCGCGGCGCGCAGTCGGGCGCCTTCATGCAGCGATCGTTCGCGTTCACGTACGCGTCGCGATAGAACTGCCGGTCATCTTCGGTGATCCGCCGCGGCGGGACGGTGCGCACGACACTCAGGATGGGGCGGGCCGCCGGGTCGTAGCATTGAAGGCGCCACTCCGACAGGTGCCCGGCGCAGAACCGGTCGCCGCGGCCGAAGACGCGCACCACGCCCCCCATGCGAGCGAAATCCGGCCGTCGTCCCGCCTGTCGATATTCACGATAGCCGGGAATCTCGACGAGGTCGGTGAGCGTGCTGCCGTCCGCCGACATGCGGGCGAGCTTGAGGGGCACGTCCACCGTCCCCGTGGAATCACCGACGATCCGCCGCGCGACGAGCAGCGCGCTGCCATCACTGAAGTGCGCCGTCCACTGCGGTCGCATGGCCCCGGGCAGTTGCGGGCGGGCCAGCGAACGCAGCACCGTGCCGTCCGGGGCGAACACGTTGAGCCGTTCGGTGTTGTCCGTCGCGTAGAGCGTATCCTGGATCGAGGTCACGCTCCACGCGAGGTTGAACTCCCCGGGGCCAGCTCCCTTCCTGCCTAACGTCCGCTCGAAGCGCCCATCCGCGGCAAAGATCCGCAGTTCGGCGCCCACGGCGACGGCGATCCGCCCGCTGGCCGTGCGGATGACGCCCAGGATGTCCGAGAACTCGGTCGGGCCCTCGACGCCGTCCCCGCCGATCGTGACGGCAGGGCGCACCTCGAGCGTCCACGTCGCACGCGGCCGCGCACTCGCTGCATGGGTGACGGTGCGCCCCTGGCCCGGCAGGGGAGCCGCAAGCGCGAGCACGACGGCGAGAAGGATGAGGCGCAGCATCAGGCGAAAGTCGGGTGTCGTCATCGAGACGAGTGAACAATACGGATATGGCCCCGCGCGCGGAACGGAAAGGCGGTCACGCCCCCGTGTCGATCGCCTTCAGCTGGCGATCGTGAAGGCGCGAGAGCATCGCGAGCGCCACGATCGCGCCCAGCAACGCCATGAACATGTCCGACTGCGTGTCCCACATGTCCCCCTGCGTGCCGAGGAACTCCTCGGCGCCCTGTCCCAACGCGACGGCCGCGCCCCACTCGATCAGTTCGTAGGTCGCGCTGACGGCCAGCACGACGCACACGATCACGAAGGCCAGCCATCGGCCGCCGTTGACCACTCGCTTCCGACGGAAGATCTCGCGGGCGATCATCGCCGGCACGAACCCTTGCGCGAAGTGCCCGAGCTTGTCGTACGGGTTGCGGTCGAGACCAAACATCTCCTGCACGGTGAACCCGATTGGCACCCGCGCGTACGTCCACGCGCCGCCGACGATCAGGATCAGGGCGTGGAACGCAATCAATACGTAGAGCAGCGTGGTGAGCGGAAAGCGCCGTCGCGTCGCCCACATGAGCGGGAACGCGATCACCACGGGGACGACCTCGAGCACCCATGTCAGCCGGTCGTACGGACGGATCCCGGAGGCAACCAGGGCCACGATGACGCCGGCATAGAGCGCGGCCAGCGCGAGGTCACGCGCGGTGGACGCCATGCCTAACGCCTCGCGCCGTCGTGGCGCTGCACCACCCCGCCCTTCATCACGAAGTGCACGCGCTCGAACTGCGTGATGTCGCGCAGCGGATCGCCAGGCACCGCGACGAGGTCGGCAAACGTGCCGACCGTCACCGTCCCGACACGATCACTCCATCCCAGAATCTCGGCGTTCAGGCTCGTCGCGCTCACGATCGCCGCCATGGGCGGCTCGCCAAGCTTCACTCGCTCACTGAACTCCTTCGCATTGTCCCCATGCGGGATCACCGCCGCGTCGGTGGCGAAACCAATGGGAATCCCCGCCGCGAGGGCCCGCCGGAATCCGGCCGACTTCACGTCGGCCATCTGGCGCGACCGCTCGCGCTCCGACGCCGGGATGTTGTTCTGCGCCCCATCGCTCGCAATGGCTGCGCTCGTGTAGAGCGTCGGCACGTAGAACGTCGCGCGCGCCGCGGCCTTGAGGAGCGCGATCGCCTCGTCGTCGAGCGCCGACCCGTGGTCGACCGTACGCACCCCGGCACGAATCGCAGCCTTGATGCCGCCGGCACCGTGCGCATGCGCCGCCACCTGGCGACTCCACCGCGTCGCCTCGGTCACCGCCGCCTGGATCTCGGCGTCCGAGTACTGCTGCGCCCCGGGCGAAATGCCCTTCGAGAGGATCGCTCCCGTCGCGAGGATCTTGATGAAGTCGGCGCCGTTCTTGAGGTTCGTGCGCACCGCCTTCGTCACTTCCTCCGGCCCATCCGCGAGGTTCGTCACGACGGGTACGTCGACGTACACCGAGAACTGCCGCGCGTCGCCGGCGCCCCCAGTCGACGACACGTAGTTGCCCGCCACCAGCATCCGTGGGCCCGGCACCGCGCCTTCGTTGATCGCGTTGCGCAGGTCCACGTCCACGAAGGGCCACGTCGGACCCATGTCGCGCACCGTCGTGAAGCCGGCCATCAGCGTGACGCGTGCGTTGCGAGCGCCCCATAGGGCATCGTGGCCGGGCGTCGTCTTCACGAGCCCGTCCTCCCAATGCACGCCCATGCGATTGGTGAGGTGGGTGTGCAGGTCGATCAACCCCGGGAGCAGCGTGGCCGCGCCAAGGTCGATGACCTGCGCGCCCGCGGGCACGGGAAGGTTGGGTCCGACCGCAGTGATGCGTTCTCCCTCCACGCGCACCATGGCCGGTTCCATCGGCGTGCCACCCCTGCCGTCGATGAGCCGGCCGGCCTTCACGATCGTCACGGTGCCCTGCGCGCCCAACGCGCCGGCAGTCAGCATCAGCGCTACGGCCAGCCGGGAGAACGAGTGGGTCATGTGGACATCGTCGGAAGGGGTGAGGCCGCTACGGCGATCGCGAGCGACAACCGACGCGCAACAGGCGGGCGGCGGCGCGCGGTGGGGACTGCCGGCCATCGCCGACGAACGCCACGGCCTCGCCAGTGAGCGTGTCGCCGGCTGCGCTATCGACCCGCTCGCCAGTGAGCGTGTCGCCGGCTGCGC
>JACMLI010000206.1 GCA_014379705.1 Gemmatimonadaceae bacterium | reverse complement strand
TGTTCGCGGGCTTCTTTCTCTTCGGCGCCGGGACCGCGGCCAATATGCAGGCGCGCTACGCCGCGGTCGACCTGGCGCCAGCCGCCCTGCGAGGCCGCCACCTTTCCCTCGTCGTATGGGCAACGACACTCGGCGCGGTGACGGGGCCCAACCTCGCCGCGTTCGCCGGTGCCTCGATCCAGGGTTACGGCGTGCCTACGCTCGCCGGGCCCTTCGCGTTTTCTGCCGTCGTGTTCCTCGTGGCGGCCCTCATGCTCACGCTGCTGATGCGCCCCGACCCAGCGGTCGTCGCTCGCCAGGCGCTGGCGCAGGACCCGAAGGCGTCTCGTTCGCCTCGCGCCGGGTTGCGGGCCGCGTTCGGTGTGGTCGCGTCGCACGCCTCGGCACGGCTCGGCATGATCGCGATGGCCGTGGGGCACGTGGTCATGGTCGGCGTGATGGCCATGACGCCCGTGCACATCCGCGGCGCGGGGCACGACGCGTCGCAGACGCTGCGCATCGTTGGAGTCGTCATCAGCTTCCACATCGCCGGGATGTATGCCTTCGCGCCCGTCGTCGGCTGGATGACCGATCGCATCGGCGGTCGCGGGGTGATCCTTGGGGGAATCCTGTTCCTCATCGCGGCCTGTGCGCTCGCCGGGACCGCGGGACACGACTCGATTCGCCTTTCCGCTGGGCTGATGATGCTGGGCCTCGGCTGGTCGTGCACGATGGTGGCAGGGTCAACGCTGCTCAGCGAGTCGGTCCCGGCGGAGATGCGCACTTCCGCGCAGGGGCTCTCGGACTTCACGATGGGGATTGCCGGGGCCACGGCTGGCGCATTGTCGGGCGTGGTCGTGGGCGCGTGGGGCTATCCGACGCTGGCCCTGGTTGCCGCGCTCGCGGCAGCGCCCTTCCTGGTGCTCGTCTCGCGCCCTGCGCGTGCGTGACGACCAGGTCCCTTCACGTCATTTCGCGCCCCATGGCGGGGGTGGCGCCGCGACAGGTTGGGCAAGGTCGAAATTCGCGCGGAATCGGCGTTCCGTGCCTTCCCGGCGCAGCGCGTAGCTGAAGCGCACACCGGGGAGCAGTTCCATGGTCCAGATGTTGGTGCGCGCGGCGGGAATGAGCGCGCCCGTGACCGAGTCGGCGTGGAACTCCTGCGTGCTGGCCGATCCTGGCACCGCGGTATCGCCGCCGTATTGGGTCACCGAGTCAGCCGTGCCGTCTTCGTGTCGGTGATCGTGCTTGAGCCGCAGCCCGGTGGCGGTGCGCGTGATGACCCACGTGCGTGAGCGGTTGTCGCCGACGTGAAACGGGATCCGGATGGTATCGGCGGAGCATTCGCGGACGTGCATCTGGAGGGTCGACGCCAGCATCGCGCTGTCCGGCGGCACCGACTCGGCGACCGATCCCGCGTACGCGTTTCCACACAGCGCCTGCAGCTGTTCCCAGAAGGCGAGGGGCTCCTGCGGCAGGGCGGGCGTCGACTCCTGCTCCGCCCTGGCACACGCGACAAGAAGAAGCCCCAGTGTGGCCCCGAGTGAAAAGGACGACGCACGGAGCCTCACGAGGCCTTCCGGAGGACCACGCGTCGGTTCTGGCCACGCTGCGCCGGCATCGCGACAGGCAGGCACACGGTGAGCGCGAGGAAGGTGCGGAGCGTTCGGTGGTGGCCCATGCGCTGCGGAGTCATCTCTGCCTGCCGGTCGTTGGCGGGTCGGCGTATGCCGACCGTTTCGCTGGAACCTGTGGCGCCAGTGGCCCCGGGGATAGGTGTGCCGTCCGCCTTCCTCCCGCAGGTACAGAGCCCAGGCGAACCGCGCGATCCGACGGGTGGTCCCGATTCCCACGTTGTTCTCGACGCAGTTCGCCGCTGCGCCAAGGGCACTCACGACCCTCGCGATTGCCTACTCGCTTCCTAACGCGACCAGGGGATCCACCCGCGCCGCCCGGCGCGCCGGAATGAGTGACGCGGCCAGCGACACGAGGCTCATCACCGCGATCGTGATGGCCAGCGTCGCCGGGTGCAGGGCCGGGACGTCGTAGAGCAGCCCTTGCAGGAAGCGCCCGCTGATCCACGCGCCGGCGACGCCCACGAGCGTCCCCGCGCCGAGCAACCGGAGCCCGAGGCCGAAGAAGTGGTTCCCGATCTCCGACGGCTGGGCGCCGAGCGCCAGCCGCACGCCGATCTCGCGCCGACGCTGCGTCACGGCATAGCTCAACACGCCATACGTTCCGACAGCGGCGAGGAGCAAGGCAACCGACGCAAAGATCGACAGCAGGAGCGCCGGCGTGCGCCGGGCAACAAGGCTCTCCGTGACGCGCACCTCCATCGCACGAACACCATCGACCGGTAGGTCCGCGTCGAGCGATCGCACGAGGCTCGACATCGTGCCAGCAAGCAGCGACGGGTCCTGCCGCGTGCGGGCCACGACGTAGAACTCGTTGTCCCCCGAGTGATTGTAGGTGACGTACGCCGCGCCCTGACGCTGCGACTCGGTGACGTCCACCTGCTTCACGGCGCCGACCACGCCAACGATGGTAAAGGCCCGCTCGATCGGGCCAGGGGCAGGGGAGGCGCCCCGGAAGAACTGCTTGCCTAACGCATTCCCGTCCGGCCAGTAGTGGTGGGCGAAGTCCTCGTCGACCACGGCCACACGCTGGCCACCCTGGACGTCGTCCGCCGTCAGGAAGCGCCCGCCGCGAAGGGGCACGCCCATGGCCGCGAAGTAGTCCCCCCCGATCGCGTAGAAATAGTGCCCGCGCACCGATTCACCGGGCCGCGGCACGTGCCCCACCACCGCGATACCGCCTACGTTGTTGCGGCCACTGAACGGGATGTTGGTCGCAATGCCCACCGCGGTCGTCGCCGGCTGCCGCTTCAGTCCTTCGATCACGCGATCGGCCAGCGTCACGCGGGACAGTGTCGTGGCGTACGTCGCCGTCGGCAGCGTCAGCTTGCCCGTCAGCACCTGCTCGGCGTGGAATCCGGGGGACACGTCCATCGCCCGCTTGAGGCTCAGCGCGAGCAGGCCACTCCCCGACAGGAGAACGAAGGCGAGCCCCACCTGCGCGACGATGAATGAATGCCGCAAGCGCTGCGCCGCACGCGTTGCCGTACCGCCCCGCGATTCCGACTTGAGCGTCGTCGCCAGCTGGCCGCGCAGGTTGAACCACGAAATGGGAACACCGATCACGATGCCGAGCACGGCGGCGCCGGCCAGCTGAATGATCGCCACGCGAAGGTTCACGGCGACGAGCGCGCCGAGCGGGAGCTGCGCCACACCAAGGACGGAAAGCAGGCGGACGCCAGCGGCACCCACGGCGAGACCCAACGCACCCCCCGCGAGCGTCAGCAGCATGGTCTCGGACATTACCCCGGTCACGATATGCCGCCAGTTCGCCCCCATCGACTGCCGGATCGCCAGCTCCCGCGCCCGTGCATTCGCGCGGATCAGCAGGA
The DNA here is from genome assembly GCA_014379705.1 of Gemmatimonadaceae bacterium. Taxonomy (GTDB): domain Bacteria; phylum Gemmatimonadota; class Gemmatimonadetes; order Gemmatimonadales; family Gemmatimonadaceae; genus RBC101. Next base: position 1,213 of record JACMLI010000206.1, on the reverse strand, counting down.
GGTTCACGAGGTTCACCGCGCCAATGAGCACCAGGAGCAGCACGCCGCCCTGCAGCAGCAGGAGCGTAGGCTTGATCGACGCGACATGATCGGCGTGCAGGCCGACGACAATCGTTCGGAAGCCCGCCTCTGTCATCATCCTGGCTTCGGGCGCGTCGCGCTGGAGCACGGCATTCTGCGCGTCGACCTGGCTTTGCGCCTGGTCCAGCGTCGTCCCGGACGCGAGCCGGGCCACGATATCGAGCCCGCGCCCTGCATGCCGCTCGTTCGGCGCGCGGTTGTCAAGGCTCGTCACGTAGGGCAACACCACCTGCGTTTCCTGCGAGAGGAACCGATAGCCGGAAGGCAGCACTCCCACCACGGTGCGCGCGACGCCGTCGACGCGGACCTGACGGCCGATGATGCCAACGTCTCCACTGAAGTGCTGCCGCCACCACCCGTCGGTCAGGATCACGACCGCGCTGGCGCCTTCGTTGATTTCGTCCTCCGTGAAGGCGCGCCCGAGCGACGGGGTCACACCGAGCGTCGCGAAGAAGTCGGCGGACACACGAAGGATGTCCGCACGTTCCGTGGTGCCCGCTTCACCAATCAGCGCCGTTCCGGTGCGATACATCGACATGCCGCTGAACGCGGGCAACGCGCCGCGCCGCTCGAAGTAGTTAGTGATCGAGCTCCCGTCGCGAACGACCCCCGCGTTAGGGTAGGTGTTGTACATCGTCACCAGCCGATCCGACGCCGGAAAGGGCAGGGGATGCAGCAGCACCGAATCGATTACCGAGAAGATCGTCAGGTTCGCGCCGAGGCAGAGCGCGAGGGTGACGAGCGCGGTGACGGTGAAGGCCGGAGTTCGCAGGAACCCGCGAACGGCAATGCGGAGGTCGGTGAGCATCGGATCGGGATCGAGTGGAGTCGCCCGTTCACGACGTGACGCTATCGCCGAAGGTTTCCTCGACCGCTTCCCGCGATGCAGGCAAGGCCACACCTTCTACCGCGACCCGGTGTCAAACCACCTCGGTTGCCGCCGGACAATTCCACTCATCCAGCACGCTCGAGGGTCGTTCGTGTCTGCTCAATTGCGTCTTCGCCGCCGCATCGCCACCTGGGCCCCACTCGTGGCACTCGCCGCCTGCGTCGTGGCCCCGCTCAAGCTCGCGAAGGACGACAGCGGCATCGTGCTGTCGAGCCTTTCGATCAACGCTCCCGACCCTTCCGT
>JACMLI010000205.1 GCA_014379705.1 Gemmatimonadaceae bacterium | reverse complement strand
GCCTTCGAGGTCGCGCGCCGAGCCGGTGATCGCACGCGCCAACGCATCGCCCTCGAGGCGTGGGAGCGCACGCGGCGCGACGAGTTCCGCGGCAAGTGGCGCGTGGAGCGGCTCATTGGGACTGCCGTCGGCTTGCCGGGGCTCTTCAATCACGCCGCGAGGTCGCTGGCGCGGCAGCGCGACATGGCCGACCTTCTGGTGGGCGTGGCCGGCGACTTCGTTCCGCCCGCCCGCGTCCTGCGGCCCGGCTTCTTCCTTCGACTGCTCGTTCCACGCTCCACGCCCAGCGCACCCTCTTCAGACGCGCAGGTCTCATCGCACACGGCATGACCGCCTCGTTCGCCGACATGGCCCTCACCCCCGACCAGTTCCGTCAGTTGATGAGCCGCTTCGCCAGCGGCATCACCGTGCTCACGGCTGTCGATGCGCACCTGCGTCCCCATGGCATGACCGTGAGCGCGTTCTCGTCGCTCTCCCTCGATCCGCCCCTCGTCCTCGTGTGCGTCGACCGCAGCGCGACCATGCTCGACGTGCTCGACGCCTCGTCGCACTTCGCCGTCAACATCCTCGCCGAGGGGCAGGAAGCCTTGTCGCGTCGATTTTCGCTTGAAGAGATGGAGCTCCGGTTCGAGGGCGTCGGTCACTCGACAGGCATCGCCGGGCTCCCGGTGCTGCACGGCGCGCTCGCGACGCTCGAGTGCCGCCGCAGCGCGCGCCACGACGCCGGCGACCACGCGATCTTCATTGGGGAGGTCGTGGGCGGGACGCTCGATCCGGCGGCCCGCCCCCTCGTGTACTACGCCGGGGCATATGGGCGGGTGGAACGTTAGGCTGCCGCGGTGGCTCGTCCCCGCGCGCCGTCGCGGCCACGAGATCCTCGACGCTCCCGACATCGACACGGCGCTACGCGAGCGCTCGCATCGCGACATCGACCTCTCCAACCGCCTCCTGGGCGGCACGCGCGCCCTGTCCCTCGCGCTCCACCAGGCCTTCGCCCACGCCCCACCACGCACCCTCTCCCTCCTCGATGTCGGGAGTGGATCGGGAGAGAACCTGCTCCTCGCCAGGCGCCTGGCGCGCAAGGCAGGGGTCACGCTGCGCCCCTTCGCGCTCGACATCGACGAGCGCCTCGCCCGCCGTTCGACGATGCAGGGGGCCAGCGTATGTGGCTCGGCGACCGCCCTTCCCTTCGCCGATGGCGCCGTCGACGTGGTCGTGTGCTCCCTGCTCGTCCACCATTTCTGCGGCGACGACCTCACCCAGGTGGTGCGCGAGCTCCATCGCGTCGCGCGATACCGCGTGATCATTCATGACCTGCGCCGATCCTGGATCGCGGCGGGGGGACTGTGGGTCGCGTCCTTCCCCCTCGGCTTTCATCCCGTGAGCCGGCATGACGGGATGACCTCGGTCATGCGGGGATTCACGGCGGGCGAGCTTGAGTCGCTCATCGCCCAAGTCACCGGCTCGAGCCCCGAGGTGTCGCACCGCCTGGGCTACCGATTGGTGGCGAGCTGGGCACCGGAACGGATCGGGGCCGATTAGGGTTCTAGTACCGCCCCCGGCTTCCACTCTTCACCACGCGATTCACTTGCGAGAACCGTTTCGAATCGGCCCCATGCCGGTGGGTCGGCCTATGGAAACCATCGATGCGCGCTTTGTCCGCGCCGACGTCGCAACCCTCTTCGGGATTGTGCGCGACGTGGAGCACTGGCCCGCGCACCTCGCCCACTACCGGTTCGTCCGCTTTCGTGAGCGTGCGAGCGATGGCGGCGGGCTCGTGGAGATGAGCGCGAACCGTCCCTTCGGCGTCGTGCACTGGCCGACCTGGTGGCTCTCCGAGATGACGGTCGACGCCGACCGTCCGGCCGTGCGCTTTCGCCATGTAGGCGGTGTCACCACCGGCATGGACGTCGAGTGGGCATTCGCGCCGCGTGATGGTGGCACGCAGGTCAACCTCCTGCACGCCTGGGACGGGCCTCCCTGGCCACTGATCGGCCTCTTCGCCGCCACGCAGGTCATCGGTCCCGTGTTCGTGCACGGCATCGCCGAGCGCACCCTCGCAGGGCTCGCCGCGGTCGCCGAGGCCGCGGGCTCGCGTCCGTCGACGCGTCGTGACGAGGCCCGCGCATGAACCGCCGTCGCGTCGTCATCACCGGCATCGGCGCCATCACGCCGATCGGCACCACGCGGGAAGGGCTGTGGGACGGCCTGCGCGCCCAGAAGAGTGCGGTGGGTCCGCTGACCCGGTTCGACCCATCCATCTTCCGCTCGCACAACGCGGCGGAGGTCCCTGGGTTCCACGCCGCCGACTACATCGAGGCCAAGCGCGCGCGTCGCCTCGACCGCTTCGGCCAGTTCTCGGTCGCCGCGTCGCGCCTCGCCATCGAGGATGCGGAACTCGACCTCGCCAGGGAGGACCGCGAACGCATCGGCGCCATGATGGGCACGGCGTTAGGCGGCGTGGGCTACGCCGAGGAGCAGCTGGGAGTGTTCCTGCGCGAGGGCCTCCGCGCCGTCGACGCGACCCTTGCCCTCGCCGTGTTCGGCGGGGCCTCGAGCTGCAACATCGCCATCGAGTTCGGGGTGCACGGCCCCAACTCCACGAACGCGATGAGCTGTGCCTCCGGCACCATTGCCATCGGGGAGGCCTTCCGGCAGATCCGCGACGGATACGCCGACGTCATGATCGGGGGAGGGGCCGAGGCGCCCCTCGCCCCGCTCTGCTTCGGCGCGTTTGCCCTCATCCGGGCGATGTCCACCCGGAACGACGATCCGGCCACGGCCTCACGCCCCTTCGACAAGGGGCGTGATGGCTTTGTGATGGGCGAGGGCGCCTCCGTGCTGATCCTCGAGGAACGAGACCGCGCCGTCGCCCGGGGGGCCCGCCTCTACGCCGAGGTCCTCGGCTTCGGGATGACCAACGACGCGCACCACATGACCGCCCCCCGCCCGGACGGCGCCCAGGCGGCGCGCGCCATGCGTCTCGCGCTCAACGACGCGCACGTGACCCCGGGGGAGATCGAATACGTCAACGCCCATGGTTCGTCCACGCCGCTCAACGATCCCACGGAGACGCTGGCCATCAAGACCACGCTCGGCGACCACGCCACCACCATCCCGGTGTCGGGGACCAAGGGCTACTACGGCCACGCGTTAGGCGCGTCGGGCGCGATCGAGGCCGCGATCTGCGCCCTCGCCCTCGACCGCGAATGGCTCCCCCCGACCGTGAATCTCCGCGAGTCCGACCCCACGTGCGACCTCGATTACGTCCCCGGGGAGGGACGAACGGCGCGCGTGGAGCACCTGATCTCGAATTCGTTCGGGTTCGGCGGGATCAACGCGGCCCTGGTGATGCGGCGGGCATAGGGTCGGGGGTCGGGGTTCGGGTGACAGCCCCCTGCAGGGTGCGTTGCGATCCGGACTTTGGCGCTGCTACTTACCGCCGCCCACGAATCCCGAATCCCGAATCCCGAATCACGGCCCTTATGGTCAGCCATCGTCGCGCCGCCGTCTCTGAATTCATCGGCACCTTCGCCATCGTCTTCGTCGGCAGCGGCTCCCTGATGATGTCCGCGAAGTCCGGAAGCCAGGCCTCGCTCCTGGCGGCGGGCATTGCCTACGCCATGACCCTCGCCGGCATCATCGCCGCGCTGGCGAGTGTCTCCGCGCACTTCAACCCGGCCATCACGACCGCGTTCATGATCACGCGGCGCACCAAGCCGCTCGACGGCGCGGTGAAGATCGCGGCGCAGTTGCTCGGCGCGATCGTGGGCGCGTACCTGCTCAAGGAGACCTTCCCCGCCGACCTGGCGCAGGCCACGCGCCTTGGCGGCACGCAGTTCTCGCTCGACGTCACGCTGATGAGCGGGATCGTCCTCGAGGCGGTCACCACCGCCCTCCTCGCGATCACCGTGTGCGGCCTCGGGGCCATCGAGGCGCGTCCGCCGATCGCCGGCGTCGTCGTCGGGTTCATCGTCGGCGCACTGATCCTGTGCGTGGGACCGCTCACCGGGGCGTCGTTCAACCCCGCGCGCTCGTTAGGCCCGGCGCTCGCGTCAGGCGTCTGGGAAGGCCACCTCGCCTACTGGATCGGCCCGATCCTGGGCGCCACCGTCGGCACGCTGCTCTGGGACTTCGGGCTGGCAGCACGCCCGGAATCCCCGGTCACGCCAGCGCCCATCGAGGAACACATCGTCAATCAGGGAAAGCGGAAGCGCGCGTAGCTACCGGAAGGCAGAGGCAAGTGACGACGCGGGGCTCCGGCCTTCGCCGGAGCGACGACCATCAGTACGCGTCCATCTCGTCCATCTCGTCCACTCGTCCCTCAAGGCCCGGCCTCGAGGTACGTGTGCCGGTACCGCTCGATGCTGTCCATGATCACCTGCATCGCCACGTCGCTCTTCTCCCAACCGAGGATCTGCATCCGCTTCCCCTCCAGGTCCTTGTAGATCTGGAAGAAGTGCTCGATCTCGTGCAGGTAGTGCTGCGGCAGGTCCGCGATGTCGAACCACTCCTTGTGCAGCGGGTCCGCCGCCGGCACCGCGAGGATCTTGTCGTCGGGCTCACCGCGGTCGAGCATCTTGAGCACGCCGATCGGCCGTGATGCGATCTGGCACCCGGTGAACGTCGGCTCGTCGATCCGGACGATGATGTCGAGCGGGTCGCCGTCCTCGTGCAACGTGCGCGGGATGAACCCGTAGTCCCCAGGGTAGTGGACCGCCGAGTACAGCACACGATCCAGCTTGAAGAAGCCGCTGTCCTTGTCGAGCTCGTACTTGTTCCGGCTCCCGCGCGGGATCTCGATGATGGCTGTCACCTCGTCCGGCGGATGGTGGCCGGGAGGCAGGTCGCGCCAGGGATGGATCATGAAAAGGTCTGCGGGTCGTCGGAAGGCGGCAGCAACGGCATGTCGTCCGCGTCGCCTGAAACATAGCGGTCACCCGTCCGCATGCGCTCGATCTGCTGCGCCATCGCCTCGATCGCGTCCTCCATCCGCCGCAACCGCGCGTCGATCGCGAGCGGCACCGGCACCTCGGTGGGCTGCGACGGGAACATGCGGTTCACGATCTTGATGGCCGCATAGATCCCCGCCGGCAGGACCATCATCGCCACCAGGGCGAGCACCATCCCCACGAGTCCGACGACCATGCGTTAGGCCTTGAGCTTCTCGCCCGACTGCTCGGCGATCAGGCGCGTCGTGAAGCGTTGCCCCTCGGAGACCCGCTCCATCTCCACGGCCATGGCGTCGATCGCCTGCTCCATGCGCTCGAGCCGCTGGTCGACCCGTGCCATGGCCCCGCCGTCCGTCACCACACCCTTCCGCCCCTTCACCCCCCACGCGATCGCGATCGCGACACCGACGAAGCTCGCCGTACCGAAGATGATGCCGAAGACCGCCACGATGGCTTCATACCTGGACATGGGCGTCGATGCGTTTGGGTGGAAGCGTGCAGCAACTACGAGAGCCCCCGGACCGGGGTGTCATCCCCCGAATCGTACCGCCTCGGAGGCTCGGACTCCACCGCGCCATGCCACATCGCCACCGCCCTGGCCCCGCTCAGGGCTCCACGCGAACCCCGGTCTTTGCGTCGAAGAGGTGCACGTGGCCGGGCGACACACGCAACTGCACCACGCTCCCCGGTGTCGCCACGACGCCCCCGCGCGCCGGCATCCGGGCCAGCATGGTGATCGCCGCAGCGCTCGCGCCCCCGATCACGACGTGCGCCAGGACTTCGCTCCCGAGCGTTTCCACGTACTCCACCACCCCGGTCAGGACGTTCGCGCCTTCGGAGCCCACCAGCTCCAGATCCTCCGCCCGGACCCCGAAATCGATCTCGATGGGACCAAGCCGGTCGATGACGCCGCGATGGCCTTCCCAGCTCAACACCACGGTCGGCGCCGCGTGCAAGCGTACGCCCCCAGCCACCGGGTCCACCACTCCGCGCGCGAAGTTCATCCCCGGACTCCCGATGAACCCCGCCGTGAAGCGATCGGCGGGATGGTCGTAAAGCCGGCGCGGCGTATCCAGCTGCAGCAGGTGACCATCCTTCATCACGGCGATCCGCTGGCCGAGCGTCATGGCCTCCACCTGGTCGTGCGTCACGTAGATCATCGTGGTGCCAAGGGAGCGGTGTAGCCCGGCAAGCTCTCGGCGCATCTGGGCCCGCAGGCCGGCGTCGAGGTTCGACAAGGGCTCGTCGAACAGGAAGACCTTGGGCTCCCGCACGATGGCGCGGCCCAGGGCGACGCGTTGGCGCTGCCCCCCGGAGAGCTGCCGCGGCTTTCGATCCAGGAGTGGACCGAGCCCGAGCATCGTCGCCGCACGGTCCACGCGCTCGGTGATGCGGGCCCTGGGTTGCTTCTGGAGGGTCAGCGCGAACGCCATGTTCTCGCGCACGGTCATGTGCGGGTAGAGCGCGTAGCTCTGGAAGACCATGGCGATGTCACGCTCGCTGGGCGGCACGTCGGTGACTTTGGCGTCGCCGATGTAGATGTCGCCGCTGGTGGGCGCCTCGAGGCCTGCGATGAGGCGGAGCGTCGTGCTCTTGCCACACCCCGAGGGCCCGACGAGCACGAGAAACTCGCCATCGGCGATGTCGAGGGAGACGCGCGAAACCGCGGGCGAACCGCGCCCGCCGGCGTATATTTTGGAAACGTTTTCAGCGCGAACGCGCGCCATTCAGCCTCCCGTGACGGGACCCATGCGATTTCCCGCGGATTTCCTCTGGGGCGCCTCGACATCGGCGTACCAGGTCGAGGGTGCTCCCTTTGCCGATGGTGCCGGCCCCAGCATCTGGCACCGCTTTACCCACTCGCCCGGCCTCACCGCCGGCGACGAGACCGGAGACATCGCCTGCGATCACTATCACCGCTACGCCGAAGATGTCGCGCTCATGCGCGAGCTCGGCCTCAACGCCTATCGCTTCAGCATCTCCTGGTCCCGCATCCTGCCGAAGGGCACCGGCCAGGTGAACCAGGGCGGCCTCGATTTCTACCGACGCCTCGTCGACGCCCTGCTCGAGGCGGGGATCGCGCCTAACGCGACGCTCTTTCACTGGGACTTGCCCGCCGCGCTCGACGATCGCGGCGGGTGGCTCAACCGCGACATCGCCAACTGGTTCGGCGAATACGCCGACGTCGTCGGCCGCGCACTCGGCGACCGTGTCGCCATGTGGGCGACGCTCAACGAGCCATGGGTCGTCTCCGATGGCGGCTACCTGTTCGGCGCGCTCGCGCCCGGGCATCGCAACCACTTCGAGGCCCCGATCGCGTCGCACCAGCTCATGCGCGCGCACGGCGCCGGCGTGCAGGCCCTTCGCGCCGCAGGTGCCAGGACCGTCGGCCTCGTAGTGAACATCGAGCCCAAGTACCCCGCCACCGACTCCGACGCCGATCGCGCCGCCGTCGTGCGTGCCGACGCGTACATGAACCGGCAGTACCTCGACCCCGCGCTGCTCGGGTCGTATCCCGATGAGATGGCGGAGATCTTCGGCCAGGCGTGGCCCGCGCACGACCCCGCCGACTTCGCCCTGATCAAGCAGCCGATCGACTTTCTCGGCATCAACTAT
>JACMLI010000204.1 GCA_014379705.1 Gemmatimonadaceae bacterium | reverse complement strand
CCCACGCTGCTCACCAGCGATCCCGGCGAGCGCCCGATCGCCGTGCTCAGTCTCACCGGCAGCGGCGACATGCGCTTCATCGCGTGCACCTCCTCGGCGGTGCGCGCGATCAGGCGCATGTCGCCGGTGCCGGTCAGACTCAGGACGGCGATGGGGCGTTCGCCGGGATCGCTGGTGAGCAGCGTCGGACGCTCGGCCCGTTCCGGAAGACGGCTGCGGGCGTTATCGAGCCGCTCACGGACGTCGAGCAGCGTCGTCTGCATGTTCGTGCCCCACGAAAAGCGCGCCGTGGTGGTCACCTCGCCGTTCCGGCTTACCGAGCGGAGTTCGACCAGCCCAGGAGTCGCCGCGATCGCTTCTTCCACCGGCTCCGCGATGAAGCGGGAGACCTCCGTCGCTGCCGCACCCGCGTAGAGGGTGCGGATCGTGAGGACGGGGAGCGTGACATCGGGGAGGAGCGAGACCGGCAGGCGGCCTAACGACACGGAGCCGAGGAGCACGATGGCCAGGGTAGCGGCAATCGTGGTGACCGGACGGCGGACGGCGGCAGCGGTGAGGGACAATGTGGCGCGGGAAGGGGGGAGCTGGGGCGGGAGGCTACGGGCGCGCGGCTGAAGCGGGACGCCGGGCGCCCCGTGCCTTCGACGCCTTCGCTTCACCAGAGACGTCGAGGACTCGCACCGGGGCGTCGTGTGTCAGCGTGAGGTGTCCCTCGACGATCACCTCGTCTCCCGGCGCAACGGGGATGATCCCCGTGCTCGAGTCGGGGAGCACCTCGGTGTCGATGCCATTGGTGCGCCCGGGCTGGATGTAGACCCATTGCGCACGGGCGTCCTTGACGACGAAGACCAGCGGCCGACCATCGCGCTCGATGATCGCGCGTGCCGGAACAAGACGGCGGTTGGAGAGGCGCGTCGCCTCGAGGCGGACGTCGGTGTACATGCCGGGGCGCAGGATGCCGTTAGGCGGAAGACGAATGAAGGCCCGTCCGGCGCGGGTCGTCGTGTCCACCATGGGCAGGACAGCCGCCACGCGACCGTACACCGGGCGATCGGGGGCGGCGGCGCTGGTGATCATGGCCTCGCCGCCCACCTTGATCAGGGGGAGATCGTGCTCGAGGACCGAGGCCTCGATGCGCAGGTCGCCGAGGTTGACCACCGTGGTGACGGCCTCCCCGGCCGCGACGCGCTCCCCGGCGGCGACGTTCAGGCGATCGACGACCCCGTCGAAGGGCGCGACGATTGTGGCGCGTTCGAGATCGAAGCGTGCGCGTTCCAGCCGTGCGCGCGCCGAAGGAAGGCCGGCGCGCGCGATCGCATTGCGTCGCCGCTCCTCGGTTGGCGCCTGCTTCGTGACCAGCGATTCCGGCGCGATCGCATCGATGTAGCGTACCTCCGACTCGGCAATGGCGGCTTGCGCCTCGCGGACGGCGATGTCGAAGGGGCGCGAGTCGAGGACCACCAGGCTCTGCCCGCGCCTAACGCGATCGCCGGGGCGTATCAGGACCTGGGAGATGGTCCCGGCGACTTCGGCCTTGAGGGTGGCCTCGCCGTCCGATCGGACCTGCCCGGTGGTGGTGACGGAGAGGACGAGGTCACCGTCCCGTGCCGGCGCAGCGGCGACGGGGAGGGAGAGGGACGTGGTCGACGCCGCGTTGGAGTCGGACGCCAGGGATGCCGCCGAGGAGTCGGCGGGTTGGGCGTCGCCGGTCCTGTTGCAGGCGGCGGTGAAGGCGAACGCCGAAAACACGAGTGCGGACACCATGGGGCACAGAGGCGACGGTCGTGACATCGATGCCTAACAAGAATGTTGGCCGGCCGGAGGCTCAGCGCGGGGGGAAATCAGTGCGTCCGAGGTAACGCGGCCCGCGTGTACTACGTTTGTCGTACGGTGAGCGGAAATGGTTTACTCGAGCCCGAAGGGCGATAGGAGCCTTGGTTGGCGGCCATGTGCGACGGAGGGCAGAACTCGGGATGTGAGACACGGTGGGAGTAGGCACCAGGACCAACCGGTGACGCTCGAGGGCCTGCCGCCTGCAATCGTGAATGTGTCTATCCTCACCATGAGGTTCTTTACTGGAAGCGCAATCAATTATCCAAGTGACCGTCGCACCATGGGGCATTCAGCACGCATTTTGTCGAACTTTGACGTGCGTTTGTCGCACTCGCCCCACAGGGTTGCAATTCCACGCGACCTAACGAATCTTTGGCTTAGCTGACGAGCCCGTTGGTGCCCCTCCAGCCAACGCCACCAGTAACGCCGGAACTCGAACGGATGCCCTTCACCTCGCCTGATCCGGGCGATCCGCCTGACGCGGCAATCAGCGAAGTCAGCAACCGTTCTCTCGTCAGTCGACCGATCGTGCTGACCCACATCGCGGATCGGCGACTCGTACATCGTCTCGTCCAGGCGGTGCCCGGACTCGGTGAGATCGCCCCCGTGCCGTCCATCGCGGAGCTCGTCGACCTCGCGCGGTCGACACCGGGCGTCGCCGCCATCGTGCTCTCCATCCGCGGCGCGCATGGCGAGTCCGCCCTTCCACACATTGTCGAGCTGCATTCCGCACTCCCGTTCATTCCGATCGTGCTGGTGGTGCGTGCCGGCGATGAATCCCGCGAGTCGATCCCCGCGGCGGTGCGTGCGGGGGTAACGCATGTGGTGCACAGCGCACTCGAAACGCCGGATTCACTCCGTGCGCTCTTTGCGTCGATCCTGTCTTTTCCTGTGCCGCGCGAGGTCCTCCAGGTCATTGCGGATCGAATTCCGCGCGCAGCCCGCGACGTGGTCTCCTGGTGCGTGCAGAACGGCTATCGGCCGATCACGGTTCCCGAGGTAGCGCAGGAACTGGGGCTCAATCGAAAAACCATCTTCCGGCGCCTCGAGCGCAGCGGTCTTCCGTCGAGTACGCGCATCATCGCCTGGAGCCGGCTCGTGCACGTGGCAACGCGGCTCGATCGCGCGGTCACCCCGATCGGGCGGATTGCTCGTGACATGTTGTTCGGCACCGAGGCGTCCCTGCGCACGTTCGTCAAGCGCGAAACCGGACTCACGGCCAGTCAGATGCGTGAGCGCGGCGCAGTGCACGTGGCCATCGAGACCGCAATCGCGCTGATCGATCGTCCCGCCTGACGTTCCGACAAACCACGAAGGGCGGCGTATCCACTCCGGTGGAAGCGTCGCCCTTCTCGTTCCGCAACCTGCCATG
>JACMLI010000203.1 GCA_014379705.1 Gemmatimonadaceae bacterium | reverse complement strand
GGGTTCGAGAACTGCCCGATGGCGCTGCCGAGCGAGCCCCACTGCGTGAGGTAGGCGCCGGTCGGGCTCAGCTTCTGGATGCGATTGTTTGCCCGGTCGGCGACGTACACGTTGCCGTTGCGGTCGCTCCCGAGGCCGGCGGGGGAGTTGAACTGCCCGTTCCCCGAACCCATCGAACCCCACACCACGGGGGCTCCGCCCGTCGAATTCACCTTCACGATCGAGTGGGTGTCGGCGATGTACATCGCGTCGGCCAGGCCGGCCGCGACGCCGGTGGGCGCATTGAACCCCTGGTTGACCATCGGCCCGCGGAGGTCGCGCGCGTAGGTCGCCGGCCAGCGGTCGAGCGGAGCGCCCGCACCGCTGAACTTCTGGACGCGATGATTGTTGGCGTCGAAGACGTACACGTTCGCCTCGGCGTCGACCGTGATTGCTCCCGGGACCCAGAACTGCCCCGGCCCCGCGCCGAACGAACCCCACGTCGTGATCCGCACGCCGTCCGGCGTGTACTTGTGGACACGATCATTGCCGGCGTCAGTGAGGTAGAGGTTGCCCACGGCGTCGAGGGCGAGGCCGTTGGGACTGTTGAGCTCGTCGACGCCGGGTCCGTACGTGCCCCACTGCGTGACGTAGGCGCCCGAACTCGTGAACTTCTGGATGCGGGCGTTGCCGATGTCGCTCACGTAGACGAAACCGTCGCGGTCGACGACGATCCCCGCGGGGCCGGAGAATTCCCCGTCGCCCGCGCCCGGCGTCCCCCATTGCGTGACGAAGACGCCGGCGCCCGTGAATTTCTGGATCCGGTGGTTGCCGCTGTCGGCGACGTAGAGGTTGCCCACGGCGTCGAGGGCGAGGCCGTTGGGACTGTTGAGCTCGTCGACGCCGGGCCCGTACGTGCCCCACTGCGTGAGGTAGGCTCCCGAACTCGTGAACTTCTGGATCCGTTGATTGCCGATGTCGCTCACATAGACGAAACCGTCGCGGTCGACGACGATCCCCGCGGGGCCGGAGAATTCCCCGTCGCCCGCGCCCGACGTCCCCCATTGCGTGACGAACACGCCGGCGCCGGTGAACTTCTGGATCCGGTGGTTGCCGCTGTCGGCGACGTAAATGTTGCCGTCGGTGTCGCGCGCGATCCCGCGCAGCCCGCTGAACTGGCCGGCGCCCGTGCCACCGGTGCCCCACTTCGCGAGGTGGACGCCGCTGCTCGTCACCTTCTGGATGCGGTTGCCGGTGTGTTCCGTGACGTAGAAGTTGCCGGCACCATCGCCGACGATCCCGTACAGCGACGAGAACTGTCCGTTGCCAGTGCCGAACCCGCCGAACTGACCCAGGTAGTTCCCCAGGGCATCGAACTTCTGGACCTTGCTCGTGCCCCCGTTGGCGACGTACACGGTGCCCAGGCTGTCGACGCTCATGCCGTTGACGAAGTTGGTCTGGCTCGGATTGAAGCCCGCGCCTCCGAACTCGAGAACGTACGTGGGGGTCACGGGGGAGCCGCTGGCCGTCGGCGCGGCGATCACCGAAAGGAGAGCGAGGCAGGGCACGCAGCGGATTAGGGTGCGCAGGATGGACGGGCTGAACCGCTGGGTCGACATTCGTGCCTCCACTGGGGCCGCGCCAGCCTGCTTGCACAGCAAGCGGGAACGACACTTGCCCTTGTCCGACGACTTGCGAGGGGCGTCAATGAGCCGCAGGCGGGCGGCTGCACAAGGTTAAGCCCCATTCCGCCCGCCAAAGGGTCATGCGATCGGACTGTTTTTCGCGCGGCTGGCGAGCGGGTGCAGCAGGGTCGTCTCTTGCGGCGAGGCACGAGCCCAACTTGCCGTACAGCAAGTGGATTTGTCGTAACTGGACACGCCATATCTGACAGTGCGGGGCGATCGCTCGGCGAGGCCGCTCGACGAAGGTCAACGATCCTCGCGCTCGTTGTCGGCCGTGGCGTCCAGGTGACGCGCAAGCGCGTCGAGCCGATCGGTCCACTGCCGCGCCATGAGATCGAGGTAGCGCCGCGCGATCTCGAGCCGATCGGGCTCCAGCTCCCATCGAGTCTCCCGACCCTGTCTCTGGCTTCGCACCACGCCGGCCCGGGCGAGCACGAGCAGGTGCTTCGTCACCGCCTGCCGCGTGACGCGCGACTCGTCGGTCAGCCGCGCGATGGACTGGGGCCCGCCCTTGCAGAGACGGGCGACCAGGCCGAGGCGCGTGTCGTCGCCGAGCGCAGAGAAGAGAGCCGCCGCTTCGGCCTTGCTAGTGCCAGTCGCTGATCTGGACATCGTTCGGCGCGGGCGCCCCTTTCCCAGTCTCGAGAAGCGACTTGAGGCTCATCAGGAAGACTCCCCACTTGGTGCTGCAGTGGTGCATGAACTCCACCGGCTCCTTCCAGCCCTGGTGCTGGAAGAGGACGATCGTGTAGTCGCCTTCCTGCTTGAGCTCCCAGTTCACCTTCGTGCCGATCCACTCCGTCGGCCCATCGACCACCTGCCAGAGCACACGGCTGGCGGGTTGAAGCTCGAGCACCTTCATGTCGAAGCCGCCGACGGGGAAGCGGAACTGGAGCACTCCGCCGACCTCGCCCTCGCCCTGCGTGTCGTTCGTCCACCAGCCGGCGAGGCCTTCACGCGTGGTCAATGCCTTGTAGGTGTCGTCCAGGGACGACTTGATGCCGACTCGATGCAGGATGTCGATCATTGGGAAATCCTCCTTCTCGTGTGGGCCCGTGTTCTAGGACGAGCGGGCGAGGTAGGCCGCGATCGCCTTCATCTGTCCGGTCCAGCCGCCCTCGTTGTCCTTGAACGCCGTGGCCCGACGGGCCAGCGGGATCTGGTCGAAGCCGGTCTCCACGACCTTGAGCAGGGTCCCCTCGGGAACCTCCTCGAGCTCGAACACCACGAGCGTCATCGGTTCGTGCGCGAAGCTCTCCCCGGGCTTGGCGCCCCCCGGATGCCAGCGCCACGAGAACGCGTGCTCGGGCTCCATGCGCTCGATCGTGATGTCCATGGTCATGTGCTCGTAGCCCTTGATCGTGATCCGGCCCTGGACGCGCGCTCCCGCCGCGAAGGGCTCGGTGAAGACGGCGCCGAACCACGCGCCGAACTCCTGCGAATCGGTGAGCGCCCGCCACACCCTCGACCGCGGGTGCGGGAGGCGAACCTGCTTCTCGATGCGATCGGTGGTCGTCGTGTCCATCGGCTCCTCCCAAGCGTGCGATTGCCATGCGCAACCGTCGAGTTGCATG
>JACMLI010000202.1 GCA_014379705.1 Gemmatimonadaceae bacterium | reverse complement strand
TGCCGCCGCAACGGCATGCGGAACTCGACGCCAATGGTCGGGGGGTCGGGGGGTCGAGGGGTCGGGGGGTCGACTGCGGAAAGCACGTATACGAACTCGGGCGCCGTTCCATGCACGAACGCCGCCTCGCGCCACAGGCTGCCTGACGAGTCGCGCAGCGTGCGCGCCAGATGGACCGCGGACGCCGTCGCCGAGGTCGTTGTGAGGCTTGAAGGTCCGGCCACGCTGATGCCGCCGCCGAGGACGCACAGCGAGTGCAGCCACACCTCCTGGACGCCGTCCGACATCGAGCCCACGAGCAGGCCGCCCTGGCCGCCCAGCGTCACGGGGCTGGGCACCGGGGGCGACTGGATGATTGCCTCGACGGACGGCTCTTCGCCCGTCGCGCCGATCGATCGCAGGCGCGGGGACGGCGCAACGGCAGCGTGCCGCTTCTCCGCCGATGGCCAGCCGACGCGCGGAGTGCCGGACGGTTGGAACAACGCGTTCAGCAGGATGACGTCACGCTGCGCGGCGAGCGAGGTGTTCGCCGCGCAGAGCGCGACATGCGCCCCCAGGCACGTGATGCGCCCGGCTCCCACCTCGTGTTCCCACGCGACGGCGGTGTCGGCATCGAGGTGCACGTACGAGCGGTCGACGGCAATCACCCTGGCGTCGGGCCAGTCGGGACGCACGTACACCGCACGGGATACTTCCTCGCCTTCGGTGGCCGTCCAGCTGAAGGTCCCGCCCTGCAGGGCATGTAACAGCGGGTGCGGGCCCCACCCCTGGAAACCCCTGATGTGCGGATACCCCGGCCAGTCACGAAACGCCTCGCTCCATTGCGGGTCGTCGTCGTTGCGCCATGGACGTCGCACCTCGACGCGGGACGGGCCGTCCCCCACGCCACCCAACCGCACGCCTAACGTGGCCGCAAGCAGCGACAGCACCACGGTGCCGCCCCCGCGCACGTACGCCGAGAGGAATGCCTCACCGCGTGGATCGAGCACCGGGACCTGCGCACCGGCGTGGCACCACACGACGTCGGTGCCATCCGGGAGGCCCGACAGCGCGGCGTCCACGCCCACGAGGTCCCAGCCACGCCGTTCGACCCAACCACACGCTGCATCCGCCTCGGCGTCGGCGTGCGCAGGGCGGAGGACGGCGACGCGCATCAGCGCGGGATGGTGAGGCGTTCCCCGAACGGCGCCATGTGCAGGGCGTCGCCGATCGTCACCGTGACGAACCCCGCGTCGAGCCGCACGCTGACGTCATGGTCGTCGATGCGCACGTTCCGCAACTCGAAGGTCTCGACGTCCAGCGGGAGCGGGTCGATCACGATCGCCTCGCGCGTGACCTGCAGGCCGGCACAGTACCGGATGATCAGGTCCACCACCCACGAGTGCTGGTAGTCGTCGATGCCACGGTACACCGAGGCCGTCCCGGTATTCGGGTTGTAGTGCTCGTAGCAGTTCGCGCGCTCGAGGTTGCCGTCGTGGAACATCATGTGCACGAAGCGCTGCAGCAGGTGGGCGGCGGCGCTCCGCAGCGCCGGACGCGAGGGATCGGCCCACCGCCCCAGCGCCTCGATCACGTGGCTGTTCGTCATCGGCCACACACGCCCGTTCCACGGGCACACATGACGCTTGCCCTTCCACTCGGCCTGCGCGTTGAACAGCGGATCGTCCACCGACGACGATGGCACGGGATAGTGTGTCCAGAACTTCGCCGGGTTGAGCAGGTTCCGTTCGAGCCCCTCGATGTGGTCGTCGGTCGCGATGTCCGTGAAATACGGATAGAAACACACGGCGGCCTGGACGTCGGTGCGACGCATGGTTGTCGGATCCACGTCGGAGAACATGCCACGCGCCGCGTTCCACATGGGTCCGCGCACGGCGCGCAACGTGCGAATGGCCAGCGCCCCCCAATGCCGCGCCTCTCCCTCGTTGGCCACTCGAGGCGCGAGGCGTTCCAGCGCGCGAAACAGGCAGTACGCATACACCGTCACGTCGATGCCCTTGAGCTTGATGCGATTCTCCCAGCCGTACGCATCCGCCTTGGGGTCAACGGCCTGGTAGCGTGACATGTACTCCTGCCCCGTCTCGTACTGGTCCACCACGTCGAACATGCCCGTCGCATCGGGATCACGCGTCGACACCAGCCACTCGGCGTGACGCGCGAGGTTGGGATACAGCTGCGTCGCGAAGGCATCGTCGGGGCGCAGTGTGTCGAGCGCCTCGAACGCGTCGCCCCAGTTGGCATGGTAGAAGTCGGTGCCCTCGAGATGGTTCATGTACACACGACCGTGCAACGCACCATCGGGCTTCTGGTGGTCGAAGATCGTGCGCAGCACTCCCTGCGCGTGCGCCGGATCATGCTTCCACCGCAGCTCGCGCACGTGACACTGCGCGCTGTACGTGATCGGCATGTGAAAGAAGCCGATGCCTTCCGTGACCGTTGGCCACTGGTAGTTCCCCACCCCACCCTGGATGCTGTTGAGGGCGAGACCGTACCACCGGTACCAGTAGTAGCGCTCGAGGTAGGGGTCGCTGCAGGTGAAGTGCGGCACCGATGCGAAGTACTCGCGCCAGCGTCGTCGGCTCGCGCGCGCGAGCGGGAGCGGCGCGATGG
>JACMLI010000201.1 GCA_014379705.1 Gemmatimonadaceae bacterium | reverse complement strand
CGGCGCGTCCTCGCGCTCGGCGATGGCGCGTACCGCGCGGCGACCGCGGGGATCCCCCGAACGGGCCAGGGCCTCCGTGGCCTGCTTCGCAAGCCACGGGTCCGTGGTCTGCTGCGCGATCTCCACCAGCGCGGGAATGCCCTCGCCGCGGTCGAAGCGCGCCAGGACACCAACTCCGGATTGCCGGAAGGCATTGTGTTCGTTCTGGTCGGTCACGAACCCGCGCACAATCGTCACGAGCTGCGACGGTGGGATGGCGTCGCCCGTACCCCGACGACGACCGAGCCAGCTCAAGGCACTGCGCCGGAGTTCCCGCGGCCTGGCCTGGTCGCGGGCGAGCTCCAGCAGGATCGGTGAGACACTCGCGGAGTCGGCGAGAGCGAGGGGCAGCAACGCCTCACGCGCCACGCGCCCTTCGCCACCGCGGGCCAGCGTGCCCAGGTAGGCCACCGCGTCCGCAGCACTCACCCGCCCAAGGTCCGTCGCTTCAGGCGCCACGGCGACCGGGCCGGCGTAGGGCTCGAGCTTGATCACCTCACTCCCCGCCTTCACCACCACCACGCGTACCGCGCCCGTTTCGCAGGGCTGCGACCGCGTGAAGTCGTTCATCGAGCCGTACCAGGAATCGGTGTCGGTGCGAATGTAGGTCTTGCCGTCACCGCACACGCCGGGGCGGCTCGCGAAGCTGAACTGGACCGTGTTGCCGGCCGCGCCGTCGACGCGGCGGCCTAACGACTGGGCCTGGGCCGTGGTATTCACTCCGACCAACAGGGCGGCGGCCACGTGGGCCACGCGAAGGGCGCGGGTCATTTGTCGATGATCTCCATCAGGAGCCGCATGGTGCGCGGGTCCTTCTTGCGGGTGAGGGCGGAGATGGCCATCCGTCGCAGTTGCGGGTCCGTTCCGGTCTTCACAATGTCGATCAACTTGTCCGTCGCCTCGGCTTCGGTGCGCGTCGCCATCGCCTCGATCAGCGATTCGCGCAGCGTGCGCTCCGACGACGCGTCGTACATGCTGGCGAGCTGCGGCATCGGGAGCGTCTTGCCCACCCGACGCATGGCATACCGACGCGTCTCCGAGCTCTCATCGGCATTCCGGGCCACGGTGACCATCCACTGGTCGACCTCGGGACCCCCGATGTTCGAGAGTGCGCTGACGATGCGCGCCTTGATGCGGACGTTCTCCGTGCGGCCGTACAGCGCGCGCATCCACGTGACGTCGTCGGCCGTGCTGCGCTCCTTGTCGAAGGCGGAGAGTGCTTCCAGGCGAAGGCGCTCCGGGCTCTCCGAGCGCTCCACCACGTTGCGGATGTACGTGCGGGCGCGCGGGCTCGGGTGCGCCACAAGGGCGCGCACCGCGGTGCGAGACACACGGTCCGACGTGTCGCGGGCCAGCTCCTCCAGCGTGGGAAGGGCTTCTTCGCCAGGAACGCGAGCCAGCCATTCCATCGCCGAGCCACGCACCTCCATCGACGGATCGGTCTTTGCGACCTGCGCCAGGATGTTCACCGACGATGCGTCATTGCGCTTGCTGCCGATGAGGAACACCGCGCTGCGACGCAGCGTCGCCGAGCACTCGTCCTTGCGCGCCAGGACCTTCTGCAGGACCGGCATCGCCCCCTCGGCGTCGGACTGAATGAGGGCGTTGAGGGCCTCGACGCGAACCGCCTGTTCCTCGCGATCGCAGCGGAGCGCCGAATCGCCGGCTGCGCCGCGGATGGCACGTGCGGCGTCGGGGTCGCCACGGGAGGCGAGAGCGCCGCGGATGCGCATGCCAAGGGCATCGGTCTCGGCCTGCATGCGGGCGCCGGGATACTTCGTGCGCTGCGAGTCGAGCGCCTCGAGCGCCGTGCGCAGCTCCGCGGAGCCACCGATGCGATACAGGGCGAATGCCTGCCAGTAGAGCGCGTCGGCCGCGTAGGCGCTGGTCGGCGTCCTGGCCGTGATGTCGCGGAAGGCGGCCGCGGCGCGACGGTATTCGCCCTGGTTCAGGAGGTTACGCGCCTGACGATAGGTGGAGTCCGCCTGATCGTTCGGCGCCCAGGCCGGGCGGATGGTGGTGGCGATGCCGACCTCGGGGCCCCAGGCCTTCGGCGTATACATGAAGTCTGCCTTGAGTGGAGCCATCCACTCTGCTTTCGGCGCGACCATCGGCAGGGCCGGGAACGGCTGCAACGCCATGTGCTCCCGCATCGCGGCGCGGCTCTCTTCCATTTGCCATGCCATGTCCTCGCGCGATTCCTTGAGCAATTCCATCGTGTGCGCGCGTGCGGCTTCCATTTCCCAGCGCGACTCGTCGAGCATCTTCCAGCTGTCGTACTCGAAGTCCCGGTTGAAGTCTTTCGCGAAATCCTTGCCAAGCTCGCTGAAGTATTCGAAGTCGCCCAGCCTGGCGGGCTTCGGCGCGATCGCGGGCCGGGGTGTTTGCACGGGCCGTGAGGGCCGCACCGGACGTGGCGGCGGTTCCTGCGCGGCGAGGAGGGTCGACGTGCCGGTGAGGACGACGGCGAGGACGAGACGATTCACGGGTGTGCTCCTTTAGTCGGCGCCGGCGCTCAGGCCGGCTGCGACGCTGCGGATGCGCGGGACGATGTCCTGCTCTTGCAGCGCGTCGTTGATGAGTTGCAGTTCCCCGTGCGCTTCGCCGGTCCGGAGACGGGCGAGCTGCGCGAGGACGAGTTCGAGGTCCTGCAGGAGCGACTTGAGGGCGGGATCGCGCTCGGCCACACGCGAGTCGATGAGGAGTCGCGTGGTGCCAAGGAGGAGTCCGGCTTGTTGGGCGAACGCACGATCGGGGAGTTCGGTCGCCTGGCCCTCATGCAGGGCGCTCAAGAGCACGACGGTCTCGCCGAGCAGTTCCGTCGCGGCGGCGGCCACGGGTTGCTCGCCCGCGGCGACCACGGATGTGGAGGGCGGCGCAGGCGTGGAAGGCGCGGGTGTGGCGGTGGTGAGCCGGCCGAGTGAGAAAGCGAGGACGAGCGCCGCGGCGACGCCGGCCCATCGCATCCATGGGAGCTGGTGCACCGGCCGACGCACGGGTGCGGGGTGCCGGGCGGCACTGATGCGCTCCCAGATCATGTCCAGTTGGGCAGGCTCCGGCGGCACGCGGAACTGCGGCCGCGCGGTGTCGAGCAACTGGTCGAGTTGTTCGTCGTTCATGGGTCTCACTCCGGTGCAAATCGCGCTAGGAGCTGGCGAAGCCGGGCGCGGGCGTGGAACAACCGTCCCTTGCTGGTCCCCTCGGAAATTCCGAGGATCTCGCCGATCTCCACGTGCGTGTATCCCTCGAACGTGTGCATCAGGAACACCTCACGTTGTCCGTCCGTGAGGGCGTCGACGGCCTGCTCCAGCGACTGCACGAGATCGTGATCCAGCTGCTCCCGGACAGGAGCGGCGATGGAGTCGTCGATCGGGGCAAGCCAACGGGCGCGTCGTTGTTCACTGCGCTTGGCGTTGAGGGTGAGGTTGACGGCGATGCGGTGGATCCAGGTACCGAAGGTCGCATCGCCGCGAAACAGGTCGAGCCGCGAGAACGCCCGAACGAAGGCGTCCTGCGTGAGGTCGTTCGCGAGGTCCTCGTCGGCACAGAGGCGAAACACCAGGCGGTGCACCTTGCCGGCGTGACGCTGATACAGGGCGTACTCCGCTTCCCGGTCACCCCGACGTACTCGGGCGACCAGGTCCTGTTCGTTGTCTCCCCGATCCCCGGAGATCAGGACTGCTGCGTGTGCCATTGAGGAGTCACGGGGATTTGACACCGGGGGGCGGCCGCCCGTTGGGGGCCTCTTGGAACGGGGGGACTAGTGGACTAGCGGACTAGCGGTGAACGAACACAGGCAGCGATCGGGCGCCAGTCGGACCATCTCGTCCATCCCGTCATTCCGTCCAGTTGTGCCCGCCAGCAAAGGCGCCGTAGCTTGCCCGTGGCCCCCCACGTCCCCCGACGTGCTCCCCCGGATGGGCCAACGTCCCCCCGGATGATGGCATGAGTGAACTGACCAGTGTGGCGTTGCGGCGTCCGATCGGCGTTTGGCTGTATTTCGGGAGCTTCCGCGCCATGCAGAAGCTCATGAGCCTCGCCGGCGTCCTGTTCACCGGCTTCTGGCTCGCTCGGCTCTCGGACCGCCGCCGCCACGCGATCGACAAGGCGTACTACGATGGCGAGGGCATCTACCAGACCCCTGACTACAACGAGAAGGGCCTCTGGCCGTGGGAGCAGCAGGTCATCGAGGCACACTTCGATCGCTCAACCCCGATCCTCCTGGGCTCCGCGGGGGGTGGGCGCGAGGTCGTGGGACTGCGGCGCCTGGGCTACGACGTAGATGCCTTCGAATGCCACCCCGCCCTGGTCGACTTCGCGAACGCGATGCTGGGGCGCCTCGCGCTCGATACGTCCGTGCGACTTGCCGCGCGTGATGAGTGTCCCGATTTCGGCCGGCGGCACGGCGCGGGGATCGTGGGGTGGGGCGGCTACATGCTCATTCGCTCGCGCCAGCGACGCGTGCGATTCCTTCGGCAGCTCGCGGCTCAGCTGGAGCCGGGAGCACCGTTGCTGCTCTCGTTCTTCTCGCTCAACGGGGAGGAGCTCCTTCGCTTCCAGCGAGTTGCACGGGTCGCCAACGCATTTCGGCCCGTGCTTGGGGGAGAGCGTATCGAGGTCGGCGACTACCTGGTCCCGAACTTCGTCCACTACTTCCGACGCGATGAGCTGGCGGAAGAAGCCGGGGAAGCAGGGTTCGAGCTGATATACTGGAACACACAACCTTACGGACACGCGGTGGTGCGACTTCGGGACTAGTGGACTAGTCGACCAGTCCAACCATTCTGGGGTATCTTGAGCGTCGCTGCTTCGCCGATACCTCGCCCCCCGGGTCCCGATGCGTCATTTCCTTGCCCTCCCCCTGGCCGTGCTGCTCGCGCTCCCCGTGAGCGCCGCCGCGCAGAAGCGGGTGCAGCTCGCCGAACGCGTCGTCAGCCTCGATGGGTACGGTATTGCCAAGGGCAAGGCGAAGGCCCCGGTCTGGATCGTCGAGCTTGCCGACTTTGGCTGCAGCTACTGCGCGAAATTCGCCGCCGAGACCATGCCAACGCTCGACTCCCTTTTCACGGACAAGGGGAAGGTGCAGTGGCAGTTTGTGCCGTTTGTCCTCGGCATGTTCCCGAACGCGCGCGAGGCGGCCGAAGGGGCGATCTGCGCGGGCGAGCAGGGCAAGTTCTGGCCCATGCACGACAAGCTGTACCAGAATCGGAAGGCTTGGATGGCTTCGCGCTCTCCTACAATCCTGGTCGCCCGCCTGGCCAGCGAGGCCGGCGTCAATGCCGCGAGCTACGGCAAGTGCGTGAAGGGGAAAGCAGTGAGCGAGACGCTCGCGCGCAACAACGCGCTCGCCAAGTCCCTCCTTGTGCGGGGCACGCCGACTTTCGTGATCAACGGTGAAATTGTGCCGGGCGCGCTGCCGAAGGACGTGTTCGTGAAGGGACTCGAAGCGGTCTACCAGTCGGTGACCAAGACGCCCTGACGAAGACGCTGGGTCCCGGTTCTCGGCTTCGCCGGACCGGGATGACAGCTGCTGGCGTCGCGGGACCGGGAGCACAGTTCTCGGCTTCGCCGGACCGGGATGACAGCTGCTGGCGTCGCGGGACCGGGAGCACAGTTCTCGGCTGCGCCGGACCGGGATGACAGCTGCTGGCGTCGCGGGACCGGGAGCACAGTTCGCGGCTTCGCCGGAGCGG
>JACMLI010000022.1 GCA_014379705.1 Gemmatimonadaceae bacterium | reverse complement strand
TCCAGCGTCCCCGCCCCGGCCTCGCCACGCTCGACCACCCGCTCCGACAACGCTTCGCTTCGCTTGCTCATCCCGCGCTACGACGTCGCCGGCGACGCGGAATTCAGACGGGCCTGCCCGTCACGATCAGATCCACACCCTGACATCAGGTTCATGCCCGAAAAGACGACGCCGCGAGGGCTCGAGTTCATTGCCGGCGATCGCACGCAGGCCTGGGTCAGCATCGGCAACTCCAGGTACCTGGTGATTCTGGAGATGGTCACCTGCCGCGAGGACAACACGTACGTGCCTCCGGGCGCAATCGGCTTCGCGCGGATGTTTCCCCTCGTCTGGGCCATGGCAAATGAGGACCTCGAGCGCATCGAAATCCAGTTCACCGCCCAGCGCCCGCGCCACGCGATGACCCATGACGACCCGACGATGGAGCGCGACATCATCGCGAAGGTGTTCGCGGACGTCAACCAAGACCATGTTCCGATCTGGCCTGACGAGAAACATCTGCCGTACTGGCAGGACTTCTTCGAGTACTACGTGCTTGATCCGGCCAAGGAATTCAAGGGACGCGAGCCGGAGACATTCGACCACCCACTCCAACGCCGCGGGGAGGTCACCATGGTGGATTCGCGGCAGGTCGAGGCGCGGAAGATCGACGACTGCGTCTTCCGCCTGGTGGTCGGGACGCAACCCGATCGACGCGTCATAGGCTCCTCGCTGAAGCGGCCACGGCAAGGCCAGTTCGACAACGTCCACTTGGCACCCCGCATGCGCGTGCCCGCGGCTCGGGGCCTCCGCCCTAGCGAGGCGGCGCGAATGGTGGCGAGCATCGAGGCGGGGAGCGGTAGTGCGGTCGTTCGCGACAACGCGTCCGATCCCTCTGCGCGCGACGTGTTCGTCACTGAGATCGTCATGGCCCCATTCTGCATCCATGACTGCCTCCACCTCCACACGCGATGGAGTGCTGGGCACCAGGACAAGCACCTCAGAGGATTCGACGGTTTCACGCCCCACGCGACCCGAGGCGCGCCGGCGGTTCCTGCGAACCAGTCCGTGTTCGTTTCCTTCCCCACCCCGTACACCTTGCGATATCGAGCCGTGGCAGAGCCAGCCGCCGCAGGAGAGTGGCAGTGCTTCGTGCACCACGGGTTCGGCTACGTGATCGATACGTGGCCCGCCCCGGTGCTCTCGGCGCTGGGCATCCCGGTTTCGGGGAAGGCCGCGCTCGATGGGATCAAGGTCGTCGCCGCGCTGAACGCATTCAACCATGACGAGCCGCTTCCCGACCTTTCCGACGACGGTGACGGTTGGTCTCGCGTGTACTGGAGAATGAGGTTTGGCGGCAAGGACGACGTCATCGCCGAGCGACTCACCTTCGACCTGGACAAGTGTCTGCGATGAAGTTCGTGCTGTACATTGCACTGCTCTTGTTCCTCGTGGCGCAGCAGATCACCTGCCATGCGTCGCCAGCCTACGTCATGTACGTATTCTCGTGGCCGGTGACGCTGGTGGCATGCCTGGTGGTGGAGCTGGTGGTATACGGGGTTCTACTGCACGTAGAGACCACGGACGATGACGGTGTACGCCGCGCACTGAGCTGGACGCTGTACGGGATTGCTCTGGCCGTGCCGGCCTGGCCGGCATGGTTCCCGGTGCTGGCGGCTCTCGCGGGGGCTGTAGCGATCCGCCTGGCCCGAGGTACGGTCACTAAGCACCTCGCAGTCGCGGCAGTTGCCGTCGCGAGTTTGGTCGGTGTCAGCTATGCCATGCCTTGGCGCTTGACGATTGCGACGGGATCGCTCGTAGGGTGGGCGCTCGTGCTCGAGACCTTGCTGCTGCTCGCATATCAGGCACGGTTCGTCGTGGCGACTCGTACCCGGAGTCACGTGGACGTTTCGAGCTGATCCCACTACGGCAGACGCGGAGCTGACTTGTGCTCGACGCCGAACCGCCGAATGGCTTCGCGCCCACCAGCCCCCCACCACGACTGCAGGGCACAAGTGCCGTTGAACCAAACGGTGTTGCTGTCCTTCCCGAGCCGGCACGCGGTCCGGTACCGGGGACTGGCGGAGGAGGTGCCTGCGGGGCGCGTGCAGGTCTTCTTCCATCATGGCTGTGCCTACGCTGTCGATCAATGGCCCACGCTGGACGCAAGTCTCCTGGTGGATGGCCTTCTCTTCGGCGTACGCAAAACCGCAATCCTCGAAGGGCGGCGTACGCAGAAATGATGCCCCCGGGCTGGCCCGAGTTCTACTGGCGCGTCCGGTGGACCGGAGCCGCGGGCGCCATCCAAGAGCGGCTGCAGCACAATGACCTCGAGAGGTGCATGCTGTGAGCGCGCGGGACGGCCGAGTTGTTCGGCAGGGGCAGCCGGGGTATCCCGACAGTTTGCTCTCACGCGCCTCGTTGTCGATGCTCTTGCTCGGCATCCCCCTGGCGCTGGTGCAGGCGGCCCTAGGAGGCGCACAATGGTTGTTCATTGCGCTCTACGCGATTGTGCCGATCGTGGTCGTCAGCGCGCTCTGCCACTGGGTGGCCAAGCGTTCAGGCGAGATGGATCGCATTCTCGTGGTATGGACGCTGCTTCTCGCTGCGCTCGCGTGGCTCGTCTATCTGACCGTCTCGGCGAGTCTGCTCGTGCTTGCAGTGCTCGTTGCGGTCTTGCCCCGCGTAGGGTGGTGGCGCTGGGTACCCTTAGCTTGGGGCTGGTGGGTATTGGCGGCGACGGTCGTGCACCCGGTCCTCGGGTGGACGCTCGATGCGGAGTTCATCGGGGAGACTTGGCCGGCGCTCGTCCATGTCGCGCTGCTGGTCTGGTTGGTCGGGTTCTTCGCGTGGATTCGGGGAGGACCCACTTCGTCCCACTTCGATGAGTTTCGCGCACGAAGGTGAACGATGAATCGTGGAGGACGCTTGCTCGAAGCGGAGCCCCTGCAGCTTCTCTTGGCCGAAGTCGACGCCCGACTCGCACTTGCCCTTGCGATCCAGATCGCGCAGGCGACACGGCAGCGCGACGACTCCGTAGTCCTTGAATCGGCACTCGTCCGGAGGCGGTCATTTTGAATCGGCGCTCGTTCGGAGGCGGTCATCTTGAATAGGCACTCGTTCGGAGCGGTCATCTTGAATCGGCACTCGTTCGGAGGCGGTCCTTTTTGAATCGGCACTCGTTCGGAGCCACGCCGCACCGGTGCGCCTCAGCCGAGTGACGTGATGGGCAGCGGCGCCGCGGTCGCGCGGAAGCTGCCCGCGAACGGCATCGCCTCCACGACGCTCCGCGTCTCCTCGAGCAGACGCCGGGCCACGCTCGAGACCCAGCGCGCCTCGACGATCGCCGACTCCGGAACCAGCGCGAAGTCCTCGTGCGGGAGCCGCCCGAGGCAGTCGGCCGGATCCCGGAGGAAGCGGGCCTGATACCACCTTGCGCGGTAGTTCGTCGGCGCACCACCGGCCGAGCGTGACTCCACCGGGCCCCAGCTGCTCAGCGCGGAGGAGAGCGGCTCGATCACGAAGTCGATGCCATGCACGAGCGGCTCGAGCTCCTCGTTGGCTTCGCGTACCGCGGTGAGCGACCAGTCGCTCTGCTCGTCGGCCTCGACGTGACCACCGACGAGACTCCAGTCGCCCCACTTCGGGTGGCGACGCAGCAGCCAGTGCGGGGCGCCGTCGACATCGATGCGCGCGAGCACGAGCGCAAGATCGGACTGTCGGATGATCACGTCGGCGGCCATCCAGACTCGAGTATCGCACGCGACCACAACTCGAGGTCGTACTTGTCCGGGTCGGCGCGGAGATCGCTGCCGGGCAGGAAGCGCGACTTCTGTACGGGCTGACGCCCACGCGTGCGGAACTTCTTGTCCCTCAGGTGCTCGGCGGTCATGTCGCCCGCGATCGCGATCGGGATCGCGATACCGATGTGATGCCCCTGCCCGACGTCGGGATCCCACACGAGACCGATCAGCGACGCGTCCGCATCGAGCGGCATCGCGAGGTGCAGGTCTTCCGCGAAGCGACGTTGCAGCGACTCGCGCACATGGTCGAGGGAAAGCGGTGCCCGGCCGGCGTGCTCGACGTGGGGACCTTGCCAGATCGTCCCGCGCCCGTACGAGCGCGTGCGAGGGTCGCGGGCATCGCGATCGAACAGGAAGATGCCCTCCGCACGCGTGGCGATGCCGCAAGCCACGAGCTGCACGAGATCGCCGTCGTCCTCGACCTCTGATCGCCGAGCACACAGTGCGGAGGCCGTGATGCGGGTCCAGGCGTCCTCCGACCACGCGATGAAGCGCCCCGAGTGGAACAGCGGCTCGACGACGGCTCGCGGAACGCAGGCGATCTCGGGGTCGACGCGACGCCAGAATCGCGGCAGCAGCTCGCCGATCGCCCGCGTGGTCACGCCCTTCGCGTCGGCGCCGTCGTCTGCGCGAATCTCGTGCAGCTCGAACGCATCGGCGGTGCGCTCCGCCGTCACGCGCAAGCTCTCGTTGAAAGCCGTCAGCGCCTCCCGATTCATCAGACTGCCCCGGCGCGGGAGCAGATGGCCCCTGGCCTCGCGCTCGAGCGCGACCACGGGCTCCACATGCAGAACCACCACGGCGTCGACGAGCGATCGCCAGCGCTCGAGGCCGACGAACGAAGCGAACACCTCGCGCTCGGCTTCGGTGATCTGATCTCGGCGGTACTGCAGGTCGAGCCACACGAACGCGTCGAAGAAGCCCCGGTCCAGCACGACGATGTCGTTGTCGGTGTCGATGACCTCGAGCAGCTCGGCGAGCATCGAGGTGGTCGTCCAGGTGTTGAAGAAGAAGTGCCCCTTCATGCGCAGGGGGCACGACGCCGCGCGCTCGCGCACGACGTGGACCTTGTAGCCGCAGGCGTCGAAGAAGCCCTCGAGCATCGAGATGACGGTCGTCTTGCCCGCCTTCGGCGTGCCCGCGAGCTCCACGACGAAGGGCCGCCGAGCTTGACGACGGACGACCTGCAGGAGCGCCATCGCGTCTTCGCGTAGGTCGGCGATGGTGGAATCCATGGCGGTCAAGCGGCCCCGGCGGCCGCGTCCTCCAGCTCGACGAGCGTCAGCTCGATGTACGCGTGCGGGCCGATCGGGCGGATCTCGATCGTCGCGCCCGCCAACGCATGCGCGTGGCGGCTCGCATCGACCGTGCACTCCGATTTTCCCCGCAGCGGCTTGCCGTGCTGATCGAACACCGCGAACGCGACGAAGCTTGCCGCGGGATCGGACACGTCCGGATCACCCCCATGCCCCGGCGCCCAGGGATCGGGCACGACCG
>JACMLI010000200.1 GCA_014379705.1 Gemmatimonadaceae bacterium | reverse complement strand
GAGCCTGCAGCGTGCGACCCTGCCGCTCACCGATGGTACGGACGCGTTGGGCGCTGAATCCGGTGCCCGTGCCACGCACTCCCGGCGGAGGCTCGAAGCCCAGGCCATCGCGCTCCAGGATCGGGTGCGAAACCTCGACGAAGAGCTCGCGCTCGTCCCATCCGGTCACGACGCCGATCTCGTGCCCGCGGTTGTCAGGCTGGGCGCGCGTGATGTAGGAGTTCCCCGCCCGCCCCACGAGCATGCCCGCCGTGAAGCCGCGCGAGTAGATCTGGATCAGGGGGCGCACTTCCTCGAACTCCGGCGTCGTCGCGTTGCCCGCCGCGAGCCGGTCGAGCCACTCGCGATAGGCCTTCGTCACGGTGGCCACGTATTCCGGCTTCTTCTTCCGACCCTCGACCTTGAGGCAGCCGATGCCGGCTTCCGCGAGTTGGGCGAGCTGGTCGTGCGCAGCAAGGTCCTTGGCCGAGATCAGGAACCCGCGATCGAGCTCGGCGCCGGTGCTCGTGTCGGTGAGGACGTAGTCCTTGCGGCACGACTGGGCGCAGGAGCCGCGGTTGGCGCTGCGCTCGGAGATCAGGCCGCTCATGAGGCACTGCCCCGAGTAGCTGATGCAGAGCGCGCCGTGCACGAAGGCCTCGAGCCCGAGCTCGGGGACCGCAGCCCGAATCGCGCGGATGTCGTCGAGGGTGTTCTCGCGCGCAAGGACGACGCGATCGATTCCGAGATCGCGCATGAAGCGGGCGCCATCTTCGTCATGCACGGTCAGCTGTGTCGACCCATGGATCTCGAAACCGGGGTACGTGCGCTGGATGGCCCGGATGAGTCCCACGTCCTGCACGATGGCCGCGTCCACGCCAACGTCTATTGCTTCGCCGAGCAGCGCCAACGCGTCGGAGAGCTCGGCGGTCTTGGTGAGGATGTTGAGCGTGAGGTAGATGCGCACGCCTCTCGCGTGTGCCATCGCGCAGGCGACGCCAACTTCCTCCATCGTGAGCTGCGCCCCCTCATCGCGCGCGTTGAAGCGCTCGGCGCCCAGGTAGACGGCGTTGGCGCCGTTGGCAACGGCGGCACGCACGGCGTCGAGGGAGCCGGCGGGGGCAAGGAGTTCGGGTACGGGTAGGCGGGACACTTGAGAAAGATAACCGCGACGAATCCCCTCCCTCAGAGCCGTGTCGGAAGTCGAGATTCGTGAGTCGGCGTGATTCGCGGGAACGCTAGCCGGTCAGCGTCGTCCAGCCGAGCATCAGCCCCACGGCGGTGCTGGCCACGGCCGCGCCGACCCGGAGCGAAACGGCAGCCCGGCGATGTGAGCGCGCGACGGCACCGGTCACGATGCCGGTGAGGAGCGAGACGCCCGTCATCCCGACGATGGTACCAATGCCGAACGCACCGAGGTAGGTGACCTGGTCGCGAAGTGACGTGGCGGCGGCGACCAGGAGCACGATGACCGCCCCACTCCCCGCGAGGCCGTGTGCGACGCCGAAGCCCAGGGCGCGCGACGTCGAGCGGAGTTCCCCGGGGTGGAGGTGGGGGTCGCGCGCCTCGTGCGCGGCCACATGCGCCGAGCCTAACGAGGCACGATGGCGCCGGGCTTCCTGCCAGAGCGACGTCACGCCGAGGATCACGAGGAGCGCCGCGACGCCGAGTTCGGCCGTGGAGTAGAAGCGCTCGGGAACGCGGATGCCGAGCAGGATCAACACCGTCGCCACCACGGCGACGCTGACCGTGTGACCGAGTCCCCATGCGACGCCGAGGCGAGCGGAATGGCTCCACCCTCCCCGTCGCATCGCGAGGGTGGTGACGGCGGCCAGGTGGTCGGGCTCGAAGGCATGGCGGAAGCCGACGAGGAAGCCGATGCCGACGATAGGGAAGAGGCTCATGGGCACGGGGGAAAGGTGGTTGAAGGTCGGGGGGACGGGTAGTCGGGGGGGCGGGTGGCTGCCGTTACTTTCCTTGTCCTCGCTCCTGCCTTCGTGAGAGCGACTGGGGATGACACGGGGCACCGGCCTTCGCCGGTGCGACGGCACAATTCGGAGCACCATGCATGAGTTGGATCTCGCACGAAACATCGTGGAACTGGCCGTGGAGGCAGCGGAGCGGCTGGGCGCCGCGAAAGTGAACGTCGTCCACCTCAAGGTCGGGCGACTCGCGGGAGTCGATCCCGGGGCGCTCCACTTCGCGTTCGACGTCGCAACGGCCGATACATTGCTTGCAGGCGCACGCCTGGAGGTGATCGACGTGCCGCTGGTCGTGTGGTGTGCGCATTGCCTCACCGAGGTGGAGCTGCCGCAGGTGAACCACTTCTATTGCCCCGCGTGCGGCACCGCCGCCGGCGAGATTCGGCAGGGGCGCGAACTCGAGGTTGCCTCGCTGGAGATAGAGACGTGACGACGCGAATCGTCGAAGTGCGCGCCGGCGTGCTTCGCAAGAATGACGAGCTGGCTCGGGCGCTACGCACTCGCTTCGAGGAGGCGGGCGTGTTCGTCGTGAACCTCGTCTCGAGTCCGGGAACGGGGAAAACAGAGTTGTTGCAGCGCACGCTCACGGAACTGCGCGAGTCGGGGCAGCGCGCGGCCGCCCTCGTCGGAGACCTCGAGACGGACAACGATGCGCAGCGTCTCGCGACCAGCGGCGTGCCGGTGCGCCAGATCAACACCCATGGTCGCTGTCACCTCGAGGCGGAGATGATCTCCCAGCACCTCGATTCGTGGGACCTCGCGAGTCTCGACTACCTGTTCATCGAGAACGTCGGGAACCTCGTTTGCCCGGCGAGCTACGACCTCGGTGAGGCGCTCCGAGTGGCGTTGCTCTCAGTCACCGAAGGCGAGGACAAGCCGCTCAAGTACCCGACGATCTTCAACTCGGCGGACAGCGCGGTGATCACCAAGGTCGACCTGGCGGAGGCGTGCGAGTTCGACCGGGAGCGGGCGATCGCCGCGATTCGCAGCGTGCGACCGGGCATGCCGGTGCTGGAGGTGTCGGCGAAGCGCGGGACGGGAATGGCCGCGTGGCTCGCGGATCTGGAGGCGCGACGGCTTGCTTGGCGCCAAGGGCGGCCTGGCGGCGCTTCGACGTAGGCCGCTCAGAAGGAACAAACACGGGCAGTACGGCCTCCGCTTCAGGCCTCCGGTGGAGGTGGCGGCGGGTCATCCTCCTTCGCGCGCCAGAAGCGCAGGAGGAACGCGGCGGCGATGACGCCGATGGCCACCCAGCGAAGGATCGTGTTCTCCCATCGTGCGCCTGCCGCGAAGAGCAGCAGGCCGAGCACGGCCAACACGAGCTTGACGCGCGTGACGGTCGGCATCGGCTAACTCCCTGATGCAGGCAGGGACAGCGACGCGACCTCCGAGGCGGGCAGGTCGAGGACCATGCGCAGCATCGCCGTGCTGAACACCTTGCCCTGCGCATCGGTCTTGAGCGAGAGCGTGCCCCCGCCATCGAGCGCCCCGTGGAGCAGGAAGTTGAGGGCGCCGAGGTTGGGCAGCTCGTAGCGCACGACGCCGCCGGTGATCATGCCGGCGAAGTGGCGCGTCACGCGCTCGACGGTCAGTTCGCGCGCGATCACCGGGTACCACTCGGGGCGGAGCGCGATCACGCCCACGTTGGCGGTGTCGCCCTTGTCACCGGACCGGGCGTGGGCAATGTCGACGAGACGCACGTTCATTCGAGGATCTCCACTTCGGGCATCACGACCGTCTTGTCGATCAGCGCCGGCCAGTAGGCGACGATCTCCTCCACCTTGGGGCGGCCACCGGCGAATCCGGTCACGCTCGGCGGGCCGTTGAGCACGAGGGGGGCAAGTTCACGCGTGAAGCGTTCGACCATCGTCTTGTCGCCGGAACGCACGCCGATGCGGAGCTGCACCTCGTTGGCGTCGCGCCCGTCGCCGGACAGCGGGCCGTGCGTCGCGTTCACGCCGACGTATTCGGTGAGGATCGTGTCGAACGACATGCCCAGCAACTTGAATCGGTCGCGCAGGACCTGGTCCGCGAGCGTCGCCTTGGCCATCGCGTCGGGCCAGGAATACACCAGCGTGCCTACGGCCTTGAAGCCGGCGCGGTATGCGATCGACACCTTGAGCTTGTCGGTGGCCGGCGCCCCGCGGATTCCCGAAATGCGTACCCGGTCCTGCCCCGACGCCTCGAGGCGGATCGACGTGAAGTCGGCCACCACATCGGGGGTGATGTAGGCGTGCGGATCCCCCATCTCGTACACGAGCTGCTCGGTGACCGAGGGGACCGAGATCCGGCCGCCGGTATTCGGGTGCTTCACGATCTCGAACGATCCGTCGGCCTTCGCCTCGACGATCGGGTAGCCGACGTTCGCGAGGTCGGGTACGGTCTGCCACTCGTGAAGGCAGTTCCCCCCCGAGCACTGCGCCCCGCACTCGATGATGTGCCCGGCGATGATGCCCGCGGCGAGGCGATCCCAGTCGTCGGCCTTCCAGCCGAACTCGTAGCGTAGTGGGGCCATCGTGAGGGCGGTGTCGGTCGAACGCCCCGTGATGACGATGTTGGCCCCGAAGCCGAGGGCGTCGACGATGGGGACGGACCCGATGTAGGCATTCGCCGACAGCACGCGATCGCGCACCGTGGACAGCGGCTCTCCCGTGTCCATGTTGGCGAGGGCGTGCCCCTCGCCGATGAGCTGGTCGAGGCGCGGGAGCAGGTCATCCCCGGTGACGACACCTAACTTGAGCTTGCCGCGCACGCCGCGCTGGTCGGCGAGGGCGAGGATCGCGTCGCCGCAGGCCCGCGGGTTCACGCCGCCGGCGTTGGCGATGACGCGCACCCCACGCTGCGTGACCGCCTCGAGCACGGAATCGATCGCTCCCACGAAGTCGCGCGCATAGCCCATCGTCGGGTCGCGCTCCTTCTGCTTCTGGAGGATCGACATCGTGACTTCGGCCAGGTAGTCGAGCATGAGATAGTCGACCGGGCCTCCCTCGACCTGGCGCCGGGGGGCGGCAAGCCAATCCCCCCAGAAGCCCTGCCCGGAAGCGACGCGGACCACGGATTTCATCGGACAGTCTCCGGTTGCGGCGGGAGCACGAATGGGCCGATGTGCGGCCCCTCGTTATGCAGGCTGGCTTGCAGGGCCATGGCGAGCACGTCGCGCGTCTCGTCGGGGTAGACGATGGCATCGACGAAGCCGCGCGCGGCGGCATAGGTCGCGTCGAGCTGGTGTTCGTAGTCGGCGCGCATCTCGTCGACGGATGCGATGACCTCCGGCGACGGCGCCCGGCCCGCCTTCTTCGCCTCGGCGAGGGCGGGACCATGGACGGCCTGGATGGCGCTTTCGCCTTCCATCACGCCCATGCGGCCCGTCGGCCAGCTGAAGATGAAGTCGGGGTCGAAGCCCTGCCCCGCCATCGCGTAGTAGCCTGCGCCTGAGGCATGGTTCACGGTGAGCACGAGCTTGGGCACGCGCGCGCACGCCATCGATTCGACGAAGCGCGCGCCGGCGCGGATGATGCCTTCATGTTCGGCCTCGCTGCCGACCATGAAGCCGGAGACGTCCTGCACGAAGAGGAGCGGGATGCCCTGTCGATCGCATCTGTCGATGTAGTAGGAGACCTTCTCGGCGCTCTCGGCGTAGATGATGCCACCGAAGCGCGGCTTCTCGCCTTCGCGCCCCTTGATGAGGCCGCGCTGGTTGGCGATGAAGGCGACCGGGATGCCCTGAATGCGGGCATCGGCGCAGATCATCTCGCGGGCGAGGTTTCCCTGGAACTCGTCGAGGGTGTCAGGATCGGCGATGGCGCGGAGGATGTCGTGCATGTCGTAGGACATGCGGTGGTCGGCCGGGAGGAGGTCGTAGAGGTCGGTCGGCGGGTTTCTGGTACTGGATGAGACAGGACGATTGCGCGATTCGGCGTCGGCGGTGGTATCCTGAGATCCGGGGGGGCCCCCCAGCCCGCGTTCCGTCCACTGTGCCTTCACCGCGCTCGGCAACCGCCCCACCAGGTCGCGGATCTTCGCGAGGCACGCCGCGTCGTCCTCCGGGGCATAGTGCGCCACGCCACTCACCTCCGTGTGCGTGACCGCGCCGCCTAACGTCTCCCCGTCGATCGTCTGCCCCGTGGCCCCCTTCACGAGGTTCGGCCCGGCCAGGCCCATGAACGACGTTCCCTTCACCATCAGGATCACGTCGGAGAGCGCCGGCAGGTACGCCCCGCCAGCGATGCACGGCCCCATCACGGCGGCGATCTGCGGCACGCGCAGGTAACGCCGCATGATCGAGTTGTAGTAGAAGATCCGCGCCGCGCCGTACTGCCCCGGGAACACGCCCCCCTGGTACGGCAGGTTCACCCCCGCCGAATCCACCAGGTAGATGATCGGGATGCGGCAGCGCATCGCCATCTCCTGCGCCCGCAGCATCTTCTTGATCGTCTCCGGCCACCACGACCCCGCCTTCACGGTGGCATCGTTGGCGACGATCACCACATGGCGGCCGCCTACAAGCCCGATGCCGGTGACCACACCGACGCCTGGCGCCTGCCCTTCATACTGGTCATGCGCGACCAGCAGCCCGATCTCGAGGAAGCGCGACCCGGGGTCGCACAGGCCCTCGATGCGCTCGCGGGCGGTGAGTTTCCCCTGCTTGTGCTGCCGCGCGATCTTGTCGGGGCCGCCACCCTCACGCAGCGTGGCTTCGAGCGCGCGGACCTCGGCGCTCCGTTCGCGAAGGCGTGACGTCACGTCGCCAGCTGATGCTTGGCCTCGAACCAGTGGCGGATGTAGTCCACGAGGTCGGACGTCCGCGTGCCGGGGCCGAAGAGCTGGCCGATCCCAAGGGCGCGCAGGGCGTCCATGTCTTCCTTCGGGATGATGCCGCCACCGGTGACGAGCACGTCATCGCGCCCCGCGTCCACCAGGAGCTGGTAGACCCGGGGGAAGAGCGTCATGTGCGCCCCGCTCAGGATCGACAGGCCGACCACGTCCACGTCTTCCTGAATCGCGGCGGTCGCGATCATCTCCGGGGTCTGGTGCAGCCCCGTATAGATGACCTCCATGCCGGCGTCGCGGAGGGCCGCGGCGACCACCTTGGCCCCGCGATCGTGCCCGTCGAGGCCCGGCTTGGCTACGAGAACGCGTATGGGTCTGGACATGAGCCGAAAAGTAGTGGGGGGCTGGGACGGGAGACAGCTACGCGCACCAACCGTCGCCTCGGCGAAGGCCGGAGCCCAGCGCCTTGTCTACGTTCGCTCGACAGCCCGCCCAACGACACGGGGCTCCGGCCTTCGCCGGAGCGACGAAACCCTATTGCCGTTGCTCCTGCGCAGGCAGGAGCCCAGCGACGTTACGCCTTGCGAGCCACGAGCAGCATCTCGGACGACGTGCGCCGAAGCGCCCGGTCCTCCCAGGCGTCGTACGCCCCCTCCACGACCAGTCCAGAGTCTCGCATCAGCTCGGAGAGCCGCGTGGCCGTGTAGAGCCGGATGCGATGCTCGCGCGCCGGCATCTCGCGGGGTCCGCCGGAGAAGGTTGAGTGAATGGTCAGGATGCCCGATAGCGGGTCAAAACTGCGCTCCTGGCCCACGAGCGTTCCGTCCGATGTCGTCCACCAGTCCTTGGCGAGGAAGCGCGCCATCACGCCGTCGCGACTGCCGCCGTGCCAGACCAGCATGCCCCCTGGCTTGAGGGCCCGGGCGAATTCCGCGATCACGCGTGCGTCGTCGGCCGGCTCCATGAAGAAGCCGAAGGACGTGAAGAGGTTGACGACCGCATCGAATCGCCCGGTCCACTTCGCAGGGAGCGACCGCATGTCACCGCGCGTGTAGCGCAGCCGATCCGGGTCCGTACCGCGGGCCTTCGCGCGGGCGAGCAGCGCCGGTGAGTAGTCCAGCCCATTGACGGAAAAGCCTGCCTCGGCCAGGAGGTGCGCATGGCGTCCCTGGCCACACGGGACGTCGAGGATGCGCGCGCCACTCGGGAGTCCAAGAAGCTCGATGAGCCGCGAGACCTGTCGACGATCCTCGGTGGCATCGAAGATCGGCTCGAACTCGAGCAGGTAGTCATCAGTGAAGTACGAAGACCACCACTCGGCGCTTGAACTGCGTGAATCACGAGAATCACGGGCAGTACGAGAAGGACGAGAAGCACGAGACTTCCTGGCCCCCGCTTTCACTCGTGCCTCCCGTGCTTCTCGTGATTCCCGTAACTCCCCCTGGCAGTCCTCAGAAAAACACCGGCTCCCGATAGGCTCCAAACTTCTGCTCGAGCGCGTGCCGAATCTCGAACAAGGTGCAGTAGGCGCGCGCGCACTCGAGGATGTACGGGATCAGGTTCTCCTTCGTCGCCGCGGCGGCGCTCAAGGCCTCGAGCTTCGCCTGCACCACCGCCGCGTCGCGCGTTGCGCGAAGGTGCGCGAGCCGTTCCCGTTGCGACGTGTCCGCCTCCTGGCCCACGCGGAGCACCGGGATGTCCAGTTCCGCCTCTCCAGTGACGAACTCGTTCACGCCGACGATCACGCGCCGGTGCTGCTCGATCTCCCACTGCTGACGCGCGGCACTCTCGGCGATCTTGCGCTGGAACCATCCCAGTTCGATCCCCTTCACCACGCCCCCGACTTCCTCGATCTGCGTGAACAGGGCCTCGGCATCGGCCTCGAGCTTGTCCGTCAACGCCTCGACGTACCACGAGCCGCCTAACGGGTCGGCGACGTTGGGCACGCCCGTCTCGTAGGCGAGCACCTGTTGCGTGCGCAGGGCCACCTGCACCGCCTGCTCCGTCGGCAGGGCGAGCGTTTCGTCCATGGAGTTGGTGTGCAACGACTGCGTACCGCCGAGGACCGCTGCCAGGGCCTGGTAGGCCACGCGCACCACGTTGTTCATCGGCTGTTGCGCCGTGAGCGTCACGCCAGCCGTATGCGAGTGGAAGCGGTGCATCCACGACCGTGGATCCTGCGCGCCGTACACGTCCTTCATGCGGCGCGCCCAGATG
>JACMLI010000199.1 GCA_014379705.1 Gemmatimonadaceae bacterium | reverse complement strand
GCTACTCGCAATACTACGACACCAAGACGATCAAGCAGTACCAGGTCGGGAACCGCGAGCAGCGCCAGTGGGTGATCCAGGCCGCCAACGAGCTCGGGCTGATGCCAACGACCGAGGGAGGGCTCGACTACAAGATGAACATCACCGAGGCGATCGACGGCTACAGCGGCCACGAACACACCATTCCAACCTTCCCGCTGCAGGCGGACGTGATCCGCTTCCTCGCCGAGTCGAAGATGGTGTACACGCCGACGATCCTCGTGGCCTATGGCGGCCCGTGGGCCGAGAACTACTGGTACGAGACCGAGGACTTGTTAGGCAACGAGAAGCTCAAGCGCTTCACGCCGTGGTCCGACCTCGAGGGCAAGATCTTCCGTCGCGGCGGGGGCGGCGGCCAGGCCGGCTGGTTCCACCCGACGCAACACATCATGAAGCCGGTCGGCGAGTCGATCCGTGACCTCATTGCCGCGGGCGGCCGCGCGGGCGTCGGGTCGCACGGCCAGTTGCAGGGACTGGGCTATCACTGGGAGCTCTGGTCGATGGCCATGGGTGGCCTCTCCAACCACAACGCCCTCCGCGTCGCCACCCAGATCGGCGCCGACGCCATCGGGCTCGGCAATGACGTGGGCTCGCTCGAGGTGGGGAAGCTCGCCGACCTGGTCGTGCTCAATGGCAACCCGCTTGAGTCGCTGCGGAACACCACCGCCATTCGCCTCGTGGTGAAGAACGGCCGGGTGTATGACGGAGAAACGCTGGCCGAACGTCCCTGACCCCTGTCGCACCGGCGACGGCCGGTGCCCCGTGGCGTTAGTCGCGCAGGAACGACACGGGGTTCCGGCCGTCGCCGGACGACGGGTGATGCTCTTGACAGTCTCCCCCCGTGGACCGCAAATGCGGGGCAGGTATTCCTCCCTTCATCGCCCCTGTGTCGCTCCCTCCCGACATCTCCGCGGCCCTCGCCGACGTCTCGCTCGACTTTCCCTGGCCGCTGATCGAACGCTTTACGACGCTCAAGCGCGAACATCCGACCGACGTGGCCACCGCCGCCGACGAGATCGTCGGGCGGCTTCGGTCCGAGGGCGTGCCGGTCGAGGTCCACCGCCCCTCGCTCTTCCTCAGCCTTCCGGGCAAGGCGTCGGTCACGGTCGACGGCGCGACGTATCGGGCCAAGCCGATGGCGATGAGTGTCGCGTACCCGGCAGGGGTCACCGCCCCCCTCGTGCACGTCCCGGCTCGTTATGCACGCAACGCGGACGAGATGTTCACGAAGGGCTTCGTGAGCGAGACCGACGTCGACCTGCGCGGGAAGATCGTCGTGAGCGAAGGCTTCGGCATGCCAGGCAAGGTCGCGTACTTCGAGCAGCGCGGCGCGATCGGCATGATCGCCGTGAACCCCGGGAGGAACGCGCACTGGGGCATCTGCACCACCGTGTGGGGCACCCCTGACCTGCGCGACTTGCCTCGAAAGCCCCGCATTGCCGTGGTCGCGGTGAACAACCCCGACGGACAGGTGCTCATCGAGGCCGCACGCAACAACGCGATGGTGACGCTGCACGCGGAGGTCACCGAGGGCTGGTTCGAGTCGCCCGTGCCGGTGGTCACGATTCCCGGAACCGAGGAACCCGACGCGTTCGTGTTGCTCCACGGGCACTACGACGCCTGGGACTTCGGCATCGGCGACAACGCCGTCGGCGACGCCACGATGCTCGAGGTGGCGCGCGTGCTCTGGAAGAACCGCGATCGCCTCAAGCGCTCCGTGCGCATCGCGTGGTGGCCCGGCCATTCCACCGGACGCTACGCCGGCAGCACCTGGTTCTCGGACCATTTCGCCATCGACCTGTACGAACATTGCATCGCGCAGGTGAACTGCGATTCCCCGGGCTGTCGCTGGGCGACGGAATACATCGATGTCTCCTTGATGGATGAAGCCGAGCCCTGGTGCGCCGAGGTGATCAGGGAGATCGCCGGGAAGGAGCTCAAGGGGGAGCGCCCGCACCAGGCCGGGGACTACTCGTTCAACAACATCGGCATCTCGTCGTTCTTCATGCTCCTGTCGACCATGCCGCATGAGCACCGCGAGCGCCTGGGTTACTACGCCGTGGGGGGCTGCGGGGCGAACATCGAGTGGCACACCGAGGAGGACCTGATCCACATCGCCGACCGCGACGTGCTGCTCACCGACATGAAGATCTACCTCGCGACGGTGATGGGTGCGGCAAATGCGACGGTGGCGCCCTTCGACTTCCGGCGCACCCTGGCGACGTTCGGCCGGACGCTCGACGCGTACGAGGCGCCACTCGACGGACTCTACACGTTCGCTGCAGCTCGTGAGGAGATCGCCGCGCTCGACGCCGCTCTCGCCCGCCTCGCGACACACGCCACGACGCTCGCGTCACGCCCCGTGAGCGACCCGAAGGTGCGCAAGGCGAATCGCATCATCCGGCGCCTGGCCCGCGGCCTCGTGCCCGTGAACTACACGCGGGGTCCCGCGTTCTTTCACGATCCCGCCGAGACCACGCCCGCGCTCCCCGACCTCGCGGTCGCGCTCCAGGCGCCCTCGATGCCGGCGGCGGAGCGCGGCTTCCTCCGCACGCACCTCGTCCGTGGCGAAAATCGCCTCGTCGCGGCACTGCGCGACGCGCAGCGGAGCGTCGCCCGGGCGATGGAGTAGCCATGCATCGGCGGTGTTTCGTGCTCGTCGCCGCGCTCGCCTGCGGCGGCGCGAAGGAGGGGGCGACCGGTACCGGCGGTGGCACCCTGCGCATCCCGCTGATCAACGACCCGATCCTCAACCCCATTATCGCCCCCGACATCGGGTCGGTGCTGGTGAACAAGGTGATCTTCTCCGGCCTCGTAAGGCCGGATGAGCAGTTCCGTCCCACGCCGGACCTCGCCCTCTCCTGGATGTCATCGGACGACGGGAAGGCATGGACCTTCCAGCTGCGGCCCGGCGTGACGTGGCACGACGGCGTCCCATTCACCGCGGACGACGTGAAGTTCACCTTCGACCAGGTGCTCGACCTCTCGTCAGGCTCGCGCCTGCGGTCGGACTTCGCGGCCGTCGAGGGCGTCGATATCGTCGACTCGCTCACCGTTCGCTTCCGACTCAAGGCACCCTTCGCTCCACTCCTCACCCTGCTCGGCTACAATGCCGGCATCCTCCCGAGGCATGCCTTCGTCGGGATGAAGCTCACCGACGCGATCGCGTTCAACCGATCGACGCCCATCGGCACGGGCCCGTTCAAGGTCGAACGCGTGTCCCCGGGGCAAAGCGTGAGCCTCGTCCGGAATGACGCGTATTACGGAGCGCGCCCGGCGCTCGATGGCATCGTCTTCAAGGTCGTCCCCGAGGTGAATGCCCAGGTCGCGCAGCTGCGGGCGGGGGAGCTCGACCTCATCACGATCGAGCCCGCGAACCTCGGCAGCGTGGCAGGTGTCACGACCATCACCGTGCACCAGGTGCCCGTGGTGCAGCACGCCTACGTGGGCTTCAACAACCGGCTGCCGATGTTCGCCAGCCCACTCGTCAGGCGCGCGCTCGGATACGCCGTGGACCGTGCCGCCATCGTGTCGGGGGTGCTCAAGGGCTACGCCGACGTGCCGCGGGGGACGATTCCCGCAGTGCTGCGCGAGTTCCACGATACGACCCTCGCCCTCGTCCCCTACGCCGTCGACTCCGCGCGTGCGCTGCTCGCCCAGGCCGGCTGGACGCCCGGGCCAAACGGCCAGTTGCAGGACCGGGCGGGCCAGGCCTTCGCCTTCGAGCTCCTCGTCGGCAAGGGCAACCCCACGCATGAGCAGGCGGCGCTCGCGGTCCAGCAGGACCTGCAGAAGGTCGGCATCGCGGTCACCATCCGCACCATGGAGTTCGCTGCGCTGGTTCGCGACCACGTGCTTCCCGGCACCTTCCGGGCTGTGCTCATCTGGTGGACCACCCCCGGTGATCCCGACCAGTATGCCTTCTACGCGTCGGGGCAGGACAACAACAACGTGCGGTGGAGCAATCGCGCGGCGGACTCGCTCCTCGCCGCCGGACGCGCCACGCTCGATACGACGCGCCGTCGCGAGATCTACCACGCCTTCCAGCGGATCGAGCGCGACGACCCGCCGGTCCTCGTCCTCTACTATCCGCGCGAGATCCAGGCCGCCACGTCACGCCTGGCAGGGCTTCCTGCGCTCGGCATTCGCGACGCGCTACGGCACAGCGAACGCCTCCGCCTGGCGCGGTGAGGGCGCCGTGATCGCGTTCGTCCTCCGCCGCCTGGGGCATGGCGCGCTCGTGCTTCTGGTGGTGAGCGTGGCGACGTTCAGCATCATGGCCGCGTCCCCGGGAGGGCCGAGCCTTCTCGCGGACCCCAAACTCAGTGTTGCTGAACGCGCGGCGATCACCGAACGCCTGGGGCTCGACCAGCCGGTCCCGGTCCAGTACCTCCGCTGGCTCGGCAGGGCCGTGCGGGGCGACCTCGGGCACTCCTTCCTTTATCAGACGCCGACCCTTGCCACGATCGGCGCGCGCGTGCCCAACACGCTCCTGCTCGCGGGCGCAGCCCTCCTCGGCTCCCTCCTCGTCGGGATCCCGCTGGGCATTCTCGGAGGTGCGCGACCGGGGAGCGCCGTCGATCGCCTCGGGACTACGGCCAGCGTGGCGCTGATGTCGATGCCGACCTTCTGGCTCGGCATCGTGCTCATCCTCGCTTTCGGCGTGTGGTTGCAGGTCCTGCCGGCTGGTGGTGCAACCACGGATGGCGGCGATGGCTCCATCGCGGATCGCGCGCGACACCTGGTCCTTCCGGCCCTCGTGCTCGCGGCGGGGGGACTCGCAGAACTCGTGCGCTACACGCGATCCGCGACGCGGACCGCCCTGG
>JACMLI010000198.1 GCA_014379705.1 Gemmatimonadaceae bacterium | reverse complement strand
CGTCAATCGACGGTGGCAGTGGCCGGGGCGCGGCGGCCCAATGCGAGCACGTCGAACACGCGCGAGGCCTGGAGCGGCGCCTGCGCCTCGCCACGGCAGGCGTAATAGCACGCGTTGCAGTCCACGGGCGCATACCCCTTGTAGTCCTTCCAGTGCGTATCGAGCGGGAAGTCGGGGCAGCGCTTCACCATGCCCCCGGGGGAGATGTGAATCGTCTTCGTCCCCGAGTCGCAGAGGCCCTTGAGCTCGCCGCGCAGGTACTGCGGGATGGTCGAGAGGTAGTAGTCCGAGTTGGTGATGACGCCGCGGTGCTTCCGCTTGAACGCCATGAGGGACTTCACCGCCTTCTCCGTCGCATCGACTGGACCATCCTGGATCACGTAGGCCTTGTTGCCGTTCTTGAAGTCGGTGTAGAGCGAGAAGTTGACGCCGATCCCGAGTTCCGCGGCGCGCTCGACGATGGGGACGAGCTGCTCCAGGTTGTCATTCTTGATCACGGTGTTGAACCGGATCCCGTCGATCCCGGCGGCGCGCATGGCCGCGACGGTGGTCATGATCTTGTTGGTCAGCCCGGGGATCCCGCGCGCCGTGTCATGGCGGCCGTCGAGGTAGTCGAGCGAGATGTTGAACTGGTCGATGCCCGCGTCCCACAGCGATTGCGCGCGCGGCAGGGTGAGCATGCCACCGTGCGTGATCAGGGTGACGTAGGTCAGGCGCGACGCTTCGCGCACGCCGCGCACGAGGTCCTCGAGGTCCTTCCGCAGCAGGGGTTCGCCACCCGTGAAGGTGATCATCATCGGGGAGAACGCCTTCGCCGCATCCGCAAAACTCTTGAGCTCGTTGTCCCGCTCGCTCGAGGGCGTCTTCCAGTAATCACAGAAGCCGCACTTCGCGTTGCACCGCATCGTGACCTCGAAGTGCACGAGCAGCGGCCTTCGACGGGCCGTGAGCCAGGCATACTTCGCCAGGAACAAGGGGATGTGATACGGTTTGAAGTGGGAGGAGATCACGTGCGGGCTGGTTGCTGGAACGGGCGCTGGTTTCTAAGGGCTGGTGCTGGTTGCTCGTGCTGGTTGCAGGGCTGGGACTGGAGCTTGGACCCTTGAACGCTTGAACGCTTGAACGCTAGTTCTCCCGCTCGCAGTACCCCCCGCTCGCTCTATCCCCCGCTCGCTCTATCCCCCGCTTGCACCATCGGCAGCCTCAGTCCCTCACGTCGTGCGGTCTCAATCGCCACTTCGTACCCCGCATCGGCGTGTCTGGCCACACCCATCCCGGGATCGTTTGTCAGGACCCGTTCGAGGCGCACGCGCATCTCGGGCGTTCCATCCGCCACGATCACCTGGCCGGCGTGCAGGGAGTTGCCGATCCCGACACCGCCGCCGTGATGAAACGAGACCCAGGAGGCCCCGCTCGCGACGTTCACCATCGCGTTGAGAATGGCCCAGTCCGCAATGGCATCGCTCCCGTCAAGCATGGCTTCCGTCTCCCGGAAGGGAGAGGCGACGCTCCCGGTGTCGAGGTGATCGCGCCCGATCACGATCGGGGCGGAGAGCTCGCCGCTGGCGACCAGGTCGTTCATCGCCACGCCGAAGCGCGCGCGCTGCCCCTGCCCCAACCAGCAGATGCGGGCAGGCAGGCCCTGGAACGCGATGCGCTCCTTCGCCAGCGAGATCCAGCGGCGCAGGTGCTGGTCGTCGGGAAAGAGCTCGAGCACGAGCGCATCGGTGCGGGCAATGTCGGCGGGATCGCCACTCAGCGCGACCCAGCGAAACGGGCCCTTCCCCTCGCAGAACAAGGGGCGCACATACGCGGGGACAAACCCGGGAAAGTCGAAGGCGTTCGCGAGCCCGGCATCGAGGGCCACGGTGCGGATGTTGTTGCCGTAGTCGAACGTCACGGCCCCCTGCCCCTGCAGGTCGAGCATGGCCTGCACATGCGTCACGATCGACGCGACGCTGCGCCGCACATATCCGGAGGGATCGGACCCGCGCAGCGCCGCGGCGGCATCCAGGGACAGTCCCGCAGGCACGTAGCCGTTGAGCGTATCGTGCGCACTTGTCTGGTCGGTGACGACGTCGGGAACGACCTTCCGGGCCACGAGTTCTGGGAGCACCTCGGCGGCGTTGCCCACC
Source organism: Gemmatimonadaceae bacterium (assembly GCA_014379705.1). GTDB lineage: Bacteria > Gemmatimonadota > Gemmatimonadetes > Gemmatimonadales > Gemmatimonadaceae > RBC101. The sequence goes on along the minus strand of JACMLI010000198.1, from coordinate 7,642 downwards.
AGGCCCACGGACAGCGCTTCCTTGCGCTCCACGGCCTCCCCGATCCAGGCGAGCGCCTCGTCGAGCGAGCGCGTCTTGCGATCGAGGTAGCGGGTGGCGAGACGCTTGTCGATCCGCGACTCGTCCACGTCGACGCCAAGGAAGGCGGCACCGCACATCGTCGCGGCGAGCGGCTGCGCGCCACCCATGCCCCCCAGCCCGGCCGTGAGCACGAAGCGGCCGGCGAGCGTGCCCCCGAAGTGCTGCCGCGCGACTTCACCAAACGTCTCGTACGTCCCCTGCACGATGCCTTGCGACCCGATGTAGATCCACGAGCCGGCCGTCATCTGGCCGTACATCGTGAGCCCCTTCCGTTCGAGCTCGCGGAAGATGTCCCACGTCGCCCACCGGCCCACGAGGTTGCTGTTGGCGATCAGCACGCGCGGCGACGACCGGTGCGTGCGCAGCACGGCGACCGGCTTCCCGCTCTGCACGATCAGGGTCTCGTCGTCGGCCAGGGCGCGAAGGGCGGCGACGATGGCGTCGAAGGCTTCCCATGACCGCACCGCCTTTCCCGTGCCGCCATACACCACGAGGTCATCAGGGCGCTCCGCCACCTCGGGATCGAGGTTGTTCATCAGCATGCGCAGCGCCGCTTCCTGCTGCCATCCGCGGCAACTCAACCGGGTTCCGGTCGCTGCACGCACGACGCGCGGTCCGCTCGCCGTCCTCGGTGCCTGCACGGAAGTCATAGGGGTCTCGTGGCGGAAAGCGTGGTCGAATCGCGGAGGTCCCACACGATGTGCTCGTAGGCCCCGCGCGAGATCTGGAGGGCCACGGTGGCGAAATCGGCCGACAGGACGCGGTCGCGATCGAGGGCGGGTACGGCGCCACGCAGGAGCGCGAACGCCCGCTCGATCGGCGCGCTGCTCGTGAGGGGGCGCCGGAACTCGAGGCCCTGCATCGCGCAGAGCAGCTCGATGGCGAGGATGTGACGGACGTTGTGCACGACCCGACGCAACTTGACCGCCGCCGACATCGACATGGGGACAAAATCTTCCTTGCCGCCGTCCGTCGGAATCGAATCGACAGAAGCAGGGTGAGCGAGCACCTTGCACTCCGACGCCAGCGCCGCCGCCGTGACCTGCGCGATCATGAAGCCGGAGTTGACGCCGGCGTCCTTCGCGAGGAACGGCGGCAATCCCTGGTTGAGGTCCGGGTTGACCAGGCGATCGATCCGGCGTTCGGCCATCGCGCCGAGGTTGGTGAGAGCGATCGCCGTGAAGTCGCACGCCATGCCAACGGCCTGCCCGTGGAAGTTGCCTCCGCTGAGCATCGCGCCGTCGTCGAAGACGAGCGGGTTGTCGGTGGCGGCGTTGAGCTCGCGTCCCACGACGCCTTCCGCGAACTCCAGGGCGTCGTGGATCGGCCCCATCACCTGCGGCATGCAGCGCAAGGCATACGCGTCCTGCACGCGCGTGTCGTTGGAGCGATGCGATTCGCGGATCGCGCTCTCGGCAGTGAGGGCGCGGAAAAGCGTGGCCGACCAGGTTTGCCCGGGCTGCCCCCGGACGTCGTGAATGCGGGCGTCGAACGCGACCGGCGTGCCTAACAGGGCCTCGAGGGTCGCGGCACCACTCACGTGTGCGGTGGCCCAGAGGCCGCGCGCATCCCACAGGGCGAGGGCGGCGATCGCGGTGTGGGCCTGGGTGCCGTTGATCAGGGACAGCCCTTCCTTGGGCCCGAGTTCCGCCGCGGCCAGCCCAACGGACGCGAGCATGGCCCCGGCGCTGTCGACGTGCGTGCCGCGGTGCAGCAGACCTTCGCCGATGAGGGCGAGGGCGACGTGGGCCAGCGGGGCCAGGTCCCCGCTGGCGCCAACGCTTCCCTGTTCCGGAATCGGTGGAAAGAGGTCGGCATTCAGCATCGCGAGCAGGAGCTCCACGACTTCGGGGCGGATGCCCGAGCGTCCCTTGGCGAGCACGTTGGCCCGCAGGAGCATCACGGCGCGTGCTTCGTCCTCGCTGAGCGCGGGCCCGACCCCGGCCGCGTGGCTGCGGATCAGGTTGGTCTGGAGCTCGGCCAGGCGCGCCGGCGGGATCGTGATGTCGGAGAGCTTGCCAAAGCCGGTGTTCACGCCATACACCGGCTCGTTGCGCTCCACGATCCCGTCGACGATCGCGCGCAGGCGCGTGTGGCGCTCGCGCGCTGATTGGTGCATGTCCACCCGGGCGCGCTCGCGCGCCACGGAGACGACGTCCCGCATGTCCAGGGAGTCGCCGTCGATCACGATCTGGCGTGTCATGGCCATCAAGATAGCGGGGGGCCGCCACGGTCGCGGCAGCCCTCTGCGCTGGGCCGGGTTACTGCGTCCGGCGCCCGGTGTAGCCGCGCGGGTACGACGGGCGGTTGTAATCCAGCTTGAGGTCCGGCTGGGCCCGGAGCGCGATGAAGAAGTTGAACGAGAAGTTGCCGTTCGGGGAGCGCGTGAAAGCGAAGATCGCGTCCCAGTCGTGCATGGAGCGCTGCAAGGACACCACGTGCTGGGCGAACTCCTTGTTCTCGACGTCGTACGACGTCTGCCACTGCGCCGCCCACAGGTTCGTCACGTGGAACGACATCGAGCCGTTGATGTTCGACTGCGGCGGAATGCGATAGAGCGTCGCGCCACGCGTCGTTTCATTCATGGGCAGCCCGGTGGATGGCAACCCGCCGGAGTTGTACTGTTGCACGCAGAGGTCGTAGAGCGGCAGGTCAGTCTTGTACTGCTCGCATTGGATGCGCGGGTCGTACTCCTTCACATTGTCCCCCACCGGCGGGCGCTGCCGCGCTCCCGTGTAGGACAGGTTCACCTTCCAGCCCTGGCCCGCAGGCACTTGCAGCGTGGAGTTGAGCGCACTGTTGTTGATCGATCGCCCCGCGCCGTAGTTGCCGCCTCCGACCCCCGGCAATCCTCCCGGTCCCTGCTGTGACTGCGCCGGGGGGTTCTGCGCCCGGGCCGCGCGCGCCCGCGTGGCACTGTCCGCCACCGGAATGCGAAAGAGGCGCGCCAGGCCGCGAACGATCGGCGAATTCGCGTCGAGCGCGAGCGACGTTCGGATACCCTCGCGATACGGCTTGAACACCGCGGTATCGGAGATCGGGTCACCCTGGAAGAGCGAGTAGTTCACGCCGAGCTGGAATCCGGGAAGCAGGTCCGACTGCGCGCTCCAGTCGAAGTTGCGGTTGGTGAGCCCCGTCCCGCCGCTCGACTCCTTCGCGCGTACGAAGTCGTACGACAGCGTCGTGAAGTTGAGCGAAAGCAGCTTCACCTTGCGCCCTTCGATCGGCTGGGTGGCGCGACGCGGGCCGGTGAGCCCGGTCGTATCCCCGCTGTCCGGCAGGGGGGGCAATGACTGCGGCCCTTCGCGCACCTTGAGCTTCGCCTCGAACGACGTCGTGATCCCCAGGCTCACGACGTTCTGTGGAAGCGCGCCGAGGAAGCCCACCGCGACGTCACCGTTGGCGGCGAGGAACGCGTCGCTGACCGTCCCACGCGGCGTGTACGCATAGCTCACGCTTGGTTCGATGGCGTGCCGGATGCGCTCCACCGGCCCGAACCCGGGGAGGAAGCCATAGAGCTTGGGCGCCATGCTCACCCCGAAGCTCGGACGCAGTCCCTGGGTCACGAACGTCCCTCCGGTGCGCTCGGTCCGGACGATCAGCGGTGAGCGTCCGTCGACCTTCTGGATCGACATCGACGGAGAGATGTTGAACTTCCCCTGCGAGAAGTTCGGCAGGTTGAACGACGTCTCCCAGTCGAAACCCGTGCGGTACGTGCGGGCGAAGACGCGGTCTTCGCGCACCGAGGTGTCGCGCACGTTCGGATAGAACGTGCGGCGCTCCGGAAACTCGTTGGCGACGTCAGTGACGCGGAACGCGTTCCGCCAGTTGAAGCCGAAAATCTCGAGCGGCGTGTCGAAGTTGATCGCGCTGTTCCGCGTGTCCCGCTTGAGCTGGACGGAGTCCACGCCTCCGCCCGGCCTCGGCGTGTAGCGGTACGCGAAGTCGCCGATCGCGTCGAGGTCGAAGCTCTCCGAATTCGTGAGACTGAAGCTCGGCGTCCACGTGAGCCACTCGCCGACTTCGATCGGCTTGGACGAGATGCGCAGGCTTGGGAAGTCGCGATCGAGCTGGTCGCGGCCCGGATACTGCTTCTGCGTCGCACCAAGGTCGATCGCAAACGGCCCGCGGCCCGTGCGGAAGTTCATCTGCGACGAGATCGTCTGCAGCGCCTGCACCGGATTGAACGTGATCTGCCGCTGGACCCGCGTGTTGGACGCGTAGTTGAAGTTCGCGTTCAGCCCCGTCCGCTCCGAGAACTTCTGCTGGTGGCGGAGCGAATACTGGCGATTGACCTGTCCGTCACGGAGGAAGTTCTGCGAAATGCCGAGCTGCCCGTCAATGAACCGGTCCTTCCACTTGTAGTCGAAGAGCCCGTTGAGCTTCACGTAGCCCGGGTCGATGGAACTGCCGCGCGCGTCGCTCCGCCAATCCATCGTCATCGTCGTGCTGACGTAGTCGTTGATCGCGAAGTAGTAGCCGATGTTGTCGATCGTCCGTCGAAGGAACGGCGATGACCGGAAGACCTGGTTGAAGCCGATGTTCGGCGCGAGCAGGCCACTGCGGCGGCCGGGCCGCATGTCGTTGAACACGAACGGCAGCCACGCGACCGGGATGTCGGCGATGTACAGGATGGCCGGTCGCACGATCATGATGTTCTTCGAGATGAACTTCATCTCTTTGGCCGCGAAATGGTAATGCGGCTCCTTCTCCTCGCAGCTCGTCAACCAGCCGTCGCGCGCGTAGAACGCGGCGCGCCCGGCCTCGGTGGTGTCGCCCTTGAACGCCGCCACGTCGCCATGGACGATCCAGCGCTGCCCGCTCTCCACGGCCGTGGTCACGTTGCGCACCACGCCGCGACGCGCGTTCACGTCGTACCTGATCGACCCGAGCGCGACGACGTCGTCCTGCCCCTGCGACGGGTCGCGCAACGTGATCGTGTCACCCGTCGCGTTCATGAACTTGGTCGAGTCGTTGAACGTGATCGTGTCGCCGACAATGAGCGACGAATCGCGCAGCACCGCCGCGCGTTTCCCGATCAGGAACATCTCGTGTTCCAGCGCCTTGAAGCGAACGCTGTTCCCCTGGTACTTGGTGACGGAGTACCCCTCGCGACTCAGCAACTCGGTCATCACCGAGTCTTCCGCGGCCCACTGCACCTCGACCTTGGTGCGCACGAGGTCGAGCCCCTCCATCTGGCTGTCTCGGATGGAATCGGCCAGCGCGCGCAGGGTGTCGGCGCGCGTCTTCATGGGGTTCTTCGTCGTGTCGGCGAGGTTCGGCGGCAGCGCAAGGACGGGTGGTGCGGGGCGGAGCGTGTCAGGCCCTGCCTTTGCGATCGAGTCCCGGTTGGCCTTCGAAATCGAGTCCGCCCGCGCCTTCAGGACGGAGTCGGCGTGAGTCTTCAGCATGGAGTCGGCGCGCGCCTTGAGAATCGAGTCGGCACGCACCCTGGCGATGGAGTCCGCCCGCGCCTTCGCGATCGAGTCGGCGCGCGTGCGCACCTGACCCTCCGCGACATGGGCGCTCATGGCCAGGCCTGCGACCAGCAGCACTGCACACCACCACCGCCGAATCACGCCGCCGCTCCGCTCGCCTCTTCCGCCGCCAGCCGGGCCTCACGCTTGAGGCGACGCCGATACACGAAGTGCGAGCAGACCACGCTCACCTCGTAGAGGCCAATCAGCGGCAGCGCCACCGCCGCCAGCGACACCGGGTCCTGCCCCGGCGTGATGAACGCCGATGCCACGAGGCAGATGATCAGCGCGTGGCGACGGTACTTGTTGAGGAATGCCGGCGTCACGAGGCCCAGCGCCGTCAGCGCGAGTACCGCGATCGGGAGCTCGAACACCGCGCCCATGATCAGGGAAAACGTGATCGCGAAGTCGAAGTACTCGGTGACCGAGATCATCGGCGTGATCACGCTCGACTGCACGTTGAGCAGGAAGCCCAGCGTCAGCGGAATCAGCGCGAAGTACGCAAGCGACACGCCGCCCAGGAAGAGCACTGCGCCGAAGATCAGCACGGGGATCACGACCTTCTTCTCATGGCGGTAGAGCGCCGGCGAGAGGAAGGCCCAGAACTGATAGAACACCACGGGGGACGCGAGCACGGCGCCTACCGCGAACGCCGCGCTCATCACGATGCGGAACGCACCCGCGGGATGCGTCGTAATCAGCTTCCCGTCGACCAGGAAGGGCCGGATCGGCTGCGTGAGCAACCGGATGGCGTCGTACTTGATCAGGACGACGAAGGACAGCCCTACGCCGATGATGAGCGCGAGTACCGACCACAGGATGCGCCAGCGGAGCTCCTCGAGGTGCTCGAGGAACGGCATTTCGGCCTGCGTACCCGGGGGGGGTGGTGAAGCCATCAGCGTTTTCTGTTCCTGCTCAGCGATTGGTGCGTAGCCACTCGGCGGCGAGTTCCGCCGCGTCGGTCCTCGGGTACTCGCGCACCACGCGGTCCATCATCGTCCGTGCATCCGCACGGCGCCCGCGCCTGGCCAGCGAGAGCCCGACCTTGTACAGCGCGGTCGGGGCCTTTGTTGCCTTGGGAAACTGCGACGCGACGGCGAGGAACGTCGTGTCCGCCTTCTCCGACTTGCCGTCATACTCATACGCCTCGGCCAGGAAATACTGTGCGTCTGGGACGAGGTCCGAAGAAGGATACAACCGGATCAGCTCTTCGAATGCGGCCTGTGCCGTTCCGTAGCTCCCGCGCCGCGCCTGGGCCAATCCGTCCTGATAGAGCTGATTGGGGCCGGGGTTCACCTGCGCCGGCTGCGTGGCGACGGGCTGCGTGGAGTCGGTAGGAGTAACTGGCGGGGGCACGGGGACGGCTATTTGCTGCCTGAGCCGTGCCTCGTTCTCCTCACGGAGACGCCCGAGGGCGACTTGGCTCTGCCCGACGAGTTCCTGCAGCTGGAGCATCTGTTGACCAATGGCCCTGAACTCGCCGCGATTTTCCCCCTGGTAGCTCGCCAGGCGGCCGCCCGTGTTGCGGATGGAGTCATTCACGACCCCGATAGCGGAGATCACCTGCGCGATCTGGCGTGCCCGGGCGGAGTCGGCACGCGCCGCCTCCTGCCGCATGGTCAGGATGTCTCCCTGGAGGATCCGCACGTCGCTGCGCGTCGCGAAGCATGCCCCCGTCGCCAGGAGGGCGAGGGGGAGGAAGGCTCGGAGGCTGGGGCGATTCGTCATTTCGGTGGGACAAGGTTGTCACCGCCGGCCGTGATCTCGAAGTCGGCGCGGCGATTCATCCGGAAGGAATCCTCGGTACCGTCCGTCGCCTCGGGACGTTCCTCACCGAAGCTGACGACGTCGAGGCGGGAAGCGTCGATCCCGCGATCCGTGAAATATCGCTTCACGGCGGCGGCGCGGCGCTGGCCGAGGGCGAGGTTGTACTCGTCTGAACCGCGCTCATCGGCATGACCGCTGATGCGCATGCGAAGGCCAGTGTTCGCCTGAAGGATGGCGAGCTTGGCGTTGAGGACAACCTGGGCGGTCTCGGAAAGCTCGGCCATGTCGTATTCAAAGAGGACTTTCTGGGCGAGGGT
>JACMLI010000021.1 GCA_014379705.1 Gemmatimonadaceae bacterium | reverse complement strand
TTGCGCGAGTCGCGCGCCGCGCGCATGCAGCCCGGGAACGAGGCCCGCGAGCATGCCCGCCACGAGCGTGACGCCCGACGAGAGCAGGAGGACGCGCCAGTCGAGGCCGAAATCGAAGGCCAGGCGGCCGGGGATCGGGATGCGTGGGGATATCGCGCGCGTCAGGCCGGTGACCCACGCCGCGAGGGCGATGCCGGTGACACCGGCGGCCGCGAACAGCAGCACCGCTTCGGTGACGAGTTGACGCATCAGCCGCATCGGAGCCGCGCCCAACGCGCGACGGATGGCGAATTCCCGGCCCCGCTCCGTCGCCCGCGCGAGCAGCATCGAGGTGACGTTCGTGCACGCCATGAGGAGCGCGAGCCCGACAAGGACGGTAAGCACCGCAACGAACGCCGCCGCGGCGCCTCGAACTGCGGCTGGAAGCGGTCCCCAGGGCTCGACGCGGATGACCCTCCCCCGACCGACGTCCTGACCCGCGCCAGCTGCGACGCGGGAAGCCGTACCAGAGAACGCAGCAGCCGCAACCGCCGGGGTCACACCCGCACGGAGGCGTGCGAGGCTCTCGACGCTCGAACTCCGTACGTCGGTCAGGGAAGCCGCCGAGGGGAACCCCGGGACAGCGAGGCCGAGGGGAAGAAACACGTCAATGAGAAGGCCGGTGGAATGTCCCGCGAAACCATTGGGTAGGATGCCGATGACCTCGAGGGGTACGCCGTTCACGCGCACGGTCTGGCCGACGATGTCGCTCCGACCCTCGAACGCGGTGCGCCACATGTGATCCGTGATCAGCACCAGCGGTGCAACTGACGGAAGCGTGGCTTCCTGAGCGGTGAAGGCTCGGCCAAGCGATGGTCGCACGCCGAGGAGCTCGAAGTAGCTCGACGTGGTGGCGAGGCCGCCGCGAACCTCAGGCTCGCCGTCCGTTGCGACCGACGCCGCTCCGACAGAAAACGCGGCAACGCCCTCCACCAACGCCGTCTCCTCGCCGAAGCGCTGCACCGTTGCATACTCGAGGTCGGCCCAGTTGCCGCCGGAATAGTCAGTCAGCTGGACGAGGCGTTCCGGGCGCTGCACCCCGGGGACCGGTTTGAACAGGATTCCGTTGACCACGCCAAACACCGCGCTCGTGGCGGCGATGCCGATCGCCAGACTCAGGACTGCAGCGAGGGCGAAGCCAGGCCGACGCGCGAGGGTGCGGACGGCGTAACGGACATCCTGCAGGAGGGCATCCATGGTGGTGTTGGGCTTGGCGTTCTCGCGCACGACGTTGAGGGAAGAGGATTTGTTCCACGTGAGCGAGCCAGCGCGTGTAAGCGTGGAAGCGGGTAATCAGGCACGCGGCAGGCGTTCCGACGCTCACGCGCTCACACGCTTCCACGCCTGCCCCATAAGTCATTGCGACTGTTCTATTTGAGACCATGTGCGAGGCCTGCAATTGCGCCCCGCTTCGGGTTATATTCCCGGGTCCCATTTTCCCTCGCCGAATCACCATTCCCGACCCGGGTTCATGACCGCTCCCAACCAGCGCGAGCGCATTCTCCCGCGCCTGATCGACGAAGAGATCAAAGAGTCGTTCATCAACTATTCGATGAGCGTCATCGTGTCGCGCGCACTCCCCGATGTGCGCGACGGTCTCAAGCCCGTCCACCGGCGCATCCTGTTCGCGATGAACGACCTCGGTCTCGTGCCGGGGCGGGCCTACAAGAAGTGCGCAACCGTCGTCGGTGAAGTGCTCGGCAAGTACCATCCCCATGGCGACAGTGCCGTCTACGACGCCCTGGTGCGCATGGTGCAGGACTTCTCGCTGCGCTACCCGCTGGTCGATGGCCAGGGGAACTTCGGGTCGGTCGAGGGTGACTCCGCTGCCGCGTACCGGTACACCGAGTCCAAGCTCACCGCGATGGCGATGGAGTTGCTGGCCGACATCGACAAGAACACCGTCGACACGGCCTCCAACTACGACGATCGTCTCACCGAGCCCAAGGTCCTTCCCGCCGCGTTCCCGAACCTGCTGGTGAACGGCTCCACGGGCATCGCGGTCGGCATGGCGACGAACATCCCGCCGCACAACCTGCGCGAAGTCATCAACGCGATCATGCATGTCATCGACAATCCCGACTGCGAGGTCGGTGACATCAGGAAGTTCATCAAGGGGCCGGACTTCCCGACCGCGGGCTACATCTATGGCCGCGCCGGCATCAAGGACTATCAGGAGACAGGACGGGGACGCATCGTGATGCGCGCCCGCGCCGTCATCGAGGAGAAGGAGTCCTCGAACAAGGCGCAGATCGTCGTCACCGAGATTCCGTACCAGGTGAACAGCGCCAAGCTGGTCGAGGACATCGCCGACCTGGTGCGCGACCGGAAGATCGATGGCATCACCGCGCTCCGGAACGAATCGGACCGCGACGGCCTGCGGATCGTGATGGAACTGCGGCGCGATGCCATTCCGCGCGTGGTGCTGAATGGTCTGT
>JACMLI010000197.1 GCA_014379705.1 Gemmatimonadaceae bacterium | reverse complement strand
TCGGGATCGCGGGCACGCGGGTGGAGCCGATCCTCCTCGAACTGCTCGACGCGTGGCGCGCGCAGCAGCCCCCGGCGCTGGTCGAGCCCTGGGACTGGTACTTCGCCAACGGCGCGGCCAGTCGCCGGCTCTCCGCGCGCGTTCCGCTGCGCGAGCTCGAGCGGCTCACTGAGGCATACTACGCCGCGATCGGCGCCTCTCCGCGCTCGTTAGGCGTCCACTTCGACCTCGCGCCGCGCGAGGGCAAGAGCCCGGTGGCCTTCACCCAGTTTGGCGGCCTCCCCCGACGCGGACGCACGGGGATGCGCGGGGCGGACCCCTGGGTCGTCGCGACGTATCGCGAGGGCGGGCTGGGCAACCTCGTCGAGTTGCTGCACGAGACCGGGCACGCCATCCACATCGCGGCCATCGAGACGCGTCCCGCGTTCGCCGACTGGCCTGACAGCGACCCCTTCACCGAGGCCCTTGCCGACGTTCCTGCCCTCGAGGCGTACGAGGGCGCGTGGCAGGTGAAGTACCTCGGCGATTCGGCGCGGACTGCGGAATCGCTGCGGGAGAAGTACGCCGGCGTGATGATGGACGTGGCATGGGCCCTGTTCGAGGTGCGCATGCACCGCGACCCGGGGCGCGACCCGAACGTGACGTGGACCGAGATCACCGAGCAGTACCTGCGCATTGCGCCGCACCCCGAGTGGTCGTGGTGGGCCATGCGGGGGCAGCTGGTGGAGAGCCCGGGCTACCTGATGAACTATGCGTTAGGTGCGATGGTCACCGCCGACCTCCGGGCCCGCGTGCGCGAGCAGCGCGGTGGCTTCACCCCCGGGGGACCAAAGCTCTATCCCTGGCTCAGCGATCACCTGTACCGGTTCGGGCTGGGCCGCTCGTCGCGCCAGGTGATCGAGGACGTCCTCGGGCGTCCGGTCGGCCCGGACGGCATTGTGCGCGACCTCCAGCGCATCGGCCGGGGCTCCTGAGGCCGGGTGCCGTCGGCGCCCGGACGGTGCATGTTAGTCGGACTACCCGACGAGAGATCTCCATGACCGTGCGACGCGCGATGGTGTGCCTGAGTGGACTGTTGCTGGCAACGTCGCTCGGCGCGCAGGGGGTGCAGTACACATCGCCGGCGGGGGTCGCGTACCGCGCGCAAGCGGACACCGGTCCCATCGCTCGCGCGCAACAGGCCCTCGCCCGCGAGCCGAAGAACGTGCAGCGCATCATCGAACTCGGGATCGCGCAATCCGGGGCTCGGCAGTTCCGCGAGGCGATTGCGACCTTCACGACCGGCATGGCCATCGAGCCCCGGAATGCGTTGCTCTATCGCTGGCGCGGGCATCGGTACCTCTCGGTCCGCGAGTTCGATCGTGCGGAGGCGGACCTGAAACGGGGGCTGGCGCTCGACAGCACAAACTACGGTGTGCTCTACCACCTCGGCATCATCCGGTTCATTCGCAGCGACTTCGATGGCGCCGCCGACCTCTTTCGTCGCGCCCTGCCTCGCGCGCCCGACCCCGGAGAGAACGCTGGCTCCACGGACTGGCGCTGGATGAGCCTCATGCGCGCAGGCAGGAAGGCCGAGGCCAGGGCGTGGCTCGATGCACGCCCGGACTCGCTCAAGGTCGCCAACGCCTACACGCAACGCATCCGGCTGTATCGTGGCGAGACGCGTCCCGAGGCGCTGATCACGCCAGCCGACACCGTGGACGTGCAGGTGGCGACGCTGAACTACGGCCTCGGCAACTGGTACCTCGTGCAGGGGGACACGGCGAAGGCGCTCGAGCGCTTCCAGGCCTCGGTGAAATCCCCGGGCTGGCCGGGGTTCGGGTTCATCGTCTCCGAAGTGGAGCTGCGTCGCTTGCGTCGGCGATAGCCGGCTGAATCACCTGAAGGAACGATACGGGGCTCCGGCTTTCGCCGGAGCGACGAACTCGGAGCAACGATCGATTAGCGCCGGATCGTTGCCTTGCGTGGCGGTCCCTCGGCGAAGCGCGTGAACACGGCGGGGTCGTGGCCCGGCACGACAAAGCGCGCACTGCCAGCAAGGGTGAGCATCCGAGCCTGCGCCGCGAGGTTGGAGAGGGAGTCCAGCGTTTGCGCGATCGGGCGACGCTGCTCGAGGTTCTCGTAGAGGTACGCGTTGTCCGAGGCGATGACCACCGGGCCGCCGGCCGTGTGCACCGAGACGAACTGTGACGCGAAGGTGTGCTTGCCCCCGGTGTGCACGCGGATCCCCGGAATGACCTCTACGTTGTCGCCGTCCACGAGGCTCACGCGGCCCTCGGTGAACAGGCGTCGGTACATCGCGGCGACGTCTGGATCGATGGCCGGCTGCTTCGCCTCGCCGGCAGGGCCGACGTAGGTCTCGAACTCCGCGCGCTGCAGCCAGATGCGCGCGCCGGGAAAGCGCTCGACGCCGTCGGCGTGATCCCAGTGGATGTGCGAGATGACGATGTCGCTCACCTTCGCGGGATCATACCCGGCAAGCCGCAGCGCTGAATCCGGCGTCACGTAGTCACGCGGCTTCCATTGGGTGATGAACTTCGCGCGCGTGAAGCCGGCGTCCACGAGCACGATGCGTCCGTCGGCAGCCCGGAGGGGCCACACCATGAGCGTGGCGTCGATGCGACGCGCACTGTCGGCGCCGGCGATCAGGGAGCGGACGCGAAACCCCGCGAGCGTGCCGAAGCGAACCGCGGCCACGTCCCACGTGGGCTCACCACCGCCACGGGCCGGCTGCCCGCCGCACGCCGCGACGAGGGCCATCAGGACGGGAAGGGCTCGCTGTCGCATCGGAGTGCCTCGGATAGGTGGACTGGCGTCCAAGGTAGTGCGCGTGATCCCGTTGCAGCAGGGCACGCGGTGCGAGCCCTCCATCACGCCAGTGCATTCCCACGCTCCCATGCTCGCAGTCTCACGCTCGCCCCTTCACTCCGCCTTGAGCACGTCCGTCGGTTGCACAGCGAGCGCGCGTCGAGTTGGCACGACGCACGAGAGCAGGCAGACGGCGAGCATCAGCGCTGAGTAGCCCACCACCGCGGCGAACTGGCCGGGCGTGGGGAGGTCGCGCGCCCCGAGCACGACGAATCCCACGATCACCAGGGCGCCCGTTCCCACACCGAGCGCGACCTGGATGATCGGGCGGCGGAAGAGGTCGACGAGCACGCGGCGCGGCCCGGCGCCTAACGCTACCCGGATCCCGATCTCTCGCGAGCGACGCGCGACGGTGAACGCCATCACCGCATAGATCCCGGCGAGTGAGAGCATCAGCGCAAGCACGCTGACGGCGACGAACCCACGATACGCGAACCGGGCGGTGTTGAGGTCCTCGTCATCCAGGCGATCGATCGGCATCGCGTCGTAGAGCCGCAGTGCAGGGTCGATGTCCAGCGCGATCGCGCGAACCCGCGGGATCAACGTTGACGGATCGCCGCGCACCTTGATCGCGAGATACCTCGGATTGAGCTGTCCGGGGGACGCAGGGAGAAAGAAGCCAGCGGAGCTGAGCGCGTCGACGGGTGCCATGCCCATGTCCGGCGCCACGCCCACGATCTCATACCACGGACTTGGCTCGTCGAACGTGGGAAGTCCGTCGTTCCATGCCACGGACCGCGTGTAGCGGATGTGGCGTCCGATCGGGTTACGGTCACCGAGGACCTTCTTCACGAATGACTCGTTCACGATCGTCGCACGGCCTCCGGAATCGAGATCGCCCGGATGAAATGCACGCCCTGCGAGGATCGGTACGCCGAGGACGGAGAAGAACGCCGGGTCAACCGAGGCACCGCTCAATCGATACCATCCGCTCCATCGCGGGTCGCTCGGGACGGCTCCGCGTTCGTCCACCGCAACGAAGTAGTCGCCCGGATAGAGACGCGGCAGCCAGTTGGCGACGGTGACACCAGCGACGGTGGGCTCGGCGAGGAGCCGCCGCTCGAGCTCCTGGTGGGTCGCCGCGACTCGCGCGTGGAACGCCGCTTCCGTCGTGTCGCGCAGCGCGCCAGCCGCTGAGCTGCCATCGCGGTCCATCTCGAGGCGCGCAGACAGGACGAATTGGGTGTCAAAGCCGGCGTCTATCGCGCGCGTGTCGTCCGCGGCGCGTCGGGTGACGAACGCGATCACCGGGAATACGACCGTGACGGCGACCTGGGCGACGATGACCGCCGTCCACACGCCGCCGAACCCGAGGCCGCCGCCACCGGCCGCGGTCGCCCTGAGCTGTGTGCCGAGGCCGCGCGTCACCTTG
>JACMLI010000196.1 GCA_014379705.1 Gemmatimonadaceae bacterium | reverse complement strand
TCTGCGTTTTGGGCGGGGCGGGCAGGTGTTGGGTGTTCCTGGGGGGGGGGGGGGGCGGGTGTTGTTGGGGTTGGGGGGGGGGGGGGCATCATGGAAGCAGAAGTCTCATCCCGGTCGCCCGATCAGCGGCGCGGGCATCGGCGCATCGGTGCTGGACGGCTTGATCAGGCTCGACCTCTCGCGCGGCATCTATCCTCGGGAGCGGTCGCGGGTGGACCTCTACGTCGAAGCGCGGTTCTAGCCTCGCGAGCAGCACGAGAAGCAAGCCCTATCGCGTCACCCGCTGAAGGTTACGATTGCGGCGCCACGCAGCGCAGCCTTCCCCCCTCAGCGGAGAGTTCCCCACATGTGGACGGAGTTCAAGGCGTTCCTCCTGAAGGCCAACGTCGTCGCGCTTGCCCTCGCCGTGGTCGTTGGTGGTGCGGCGGGCGCGCTGGTCACGGCCATGGTGAATGACTTCATCATGCCGATCATGGGAGCCGCGATTCCGGACGGTGCGTGGCGCACGTGGACGCTCGACATTGGGCCGATCAAGCTCGGCGTGGGCGATTTCGCGAGCGTGTTCCTGAACTTCGCGATCGTGACCTTCATTGCCTGGCAGATCGGGAAGCTCTTCATGAAGCCGGAGCTCGTCGTGGTGCCGCCGCCGACGAAGACGTGCCCGTTCTGCATCAGCACGATTCCCGCGGCTGCGACGCGGTGCGCGTTCTGCACGAGCCAGCTGTAGGGACGGGATGGACGAGATGGACGAGGTGGACGAGTGGAGCCCGCCGCGGTACTGACCATCTCGTCCACCTCGTCCACCTCGTCTATCCGTCCAGGGTGATCATCCCCTCGCACACCAGCACGCTCCCGCCCCCGACGCGCACGGCGGTGATCGCGCCGCCCGCCTTGTCGACCTCGAGTTCGAGGATGCTCGGGCGACCCATCTCGTAGCCCTGTTCGACCACCCAGCGGAGCGTGCCCTCTCGGGTGTCGTCGCGGAAGGCGAGGTAGCCGCCTAACGCGGCGCACGCGGAGCCCGTGGCCGGGTCCTCGGGGATCGACTCCCCCGGAGCGAACATGCGCGCGCGCACGTCGTGCCCGGGGGCCTCGGCGTCGAGGGCGAAGACCATCACCATGTGGTGCGCCGTGGTGGACAGCGCCGCTTCCCAGAGGTCGATGCGCAACTTTGCGCGCCGCACCGCATCGCGATTCCGGAGCGGGACGAAGGAGAACGGCAGTCCCACCGAGACCGCCTGCGGATGATAGCGGCCGTCGAGCAGGTCATCGACATGGAGCGACAGCATCGGCGCGAGCACCTCGCGCGGCGGGATCGGCGGGAAGATCTCCGGAAGCCTGGCCACCGAGAGCTGGCAGAACGTCGGCACGCCGCCTGACGAGCGAATGCGCACCGGCACCGGACCCACGTTTTCCTCGAACACGATGTGCGTGTCGTCGCCGGTGAGCGCGATCTCGCCGATCGTGGCCAGGACGTGCGCCGTTCCGACGGTGGGATGCCCCGCGAACGGCATCTCGCTCGCCGGCGTGAAGATCCGCACGCGACGCGTGTGCTTCGGGTCTTCCGCAGGAAGGACGAAGGTCGATTCCGGGTAGTTGAACTCCTTGGCGATCGCCTGCATTTGCTCCGTTGTCAGGCCGCGGGCATCGGGGAGGACGGCGAGCTGGTTGCCGCCGAACCTTGTCGACGTGAAGACGTCCGCCGTGAAGTACTTGTATTTCGGCACAGAGTGCTCCGCTGGAGTGACGGTGGAAAGATGGCAGATGGCAGAAAGTAAAACCGCCGCGATACTGCTGCGGCGGTTTCATTCAGCCTGTGAGGTGACGTCGAGTCCTGGTGGGCGTACACCGAACGCGCCCTTCATCTTTTGCGATGCCGGCGGCAACTGCCGCCGGCGTTCCTGCATCGGCCATCTATGCTACGCGATTCCGCAGGCTATTCCGCGCCCATGAAGGGGTAACGGTAGTCCACAGGAGGCACGAAGGTCTCCTTGATCGTGCGCGGGCTGATCCAGCGGAGCAGGTTGAGCTTGGACCCCGCCTTGTCGTTCGTCCCCGATGCGCGTGCACCGCCGAACGGCTGCTGGCCGACCACGGCACCTGTCGGCTTGTCGTTGATGTAGAAGTTGCCGGCCGCGTTGCGCAGGCCCGTCATCGCTTCGCGCACGCCCTGGCGATCGTTGGAGAACACGGCGCCCGTGAGCGCGTAGGGCGACGTACGATCGACCGTCTGCAGGATGTCGTGCCACTTGTCGTCGTCGTACACGTGTACCGTCACGACGGGGCCGAAGATCTCCTCGCACATCA
This sequence comes from Gemmatimonadaceae bacterium, assembly GCA_014379705.1. GTDB lineage: Bacteria > Gemmatimonadota > Gemmatimonadetes > Gemmatimonadales > Gemmatimonadaceae > RBC101. The sequence continues at coordinate 4,834 of JACMLI010000196.1, read as the reverse complement.
GGCGGTAGCCCGGGTCCTTCGTCTCCACCAGCGTCGGCTCGACGAAGTAGCCCGTCTCACCCTTCACTACACCACCGGCAAGGACGTTCGCATTCATCTTCGCGTCGGCGAGGTATTCCGAGATCTTGTCGAACGACTTCTTGTCGATGACCGCGCCCATGAAGTTGCGGAAGTCGCGCACGTCGCCCATGCGGATGTCGCCAATCATGCTGACGGTGCTGTCGCGTACCTGGTCCCAGATCGAGCGAGGGACATACGCGCGGCTCGCGGCCGAGCACTTCTGGCCCTGATACTCGTAACCACCGCGCGCGATCCCCACGGCGACGGCCTGCGCGTCCGCCGAAGGATGCGCGAGGATGAAGTCCTTGCCACCGGTTTCGCCGACAATGCGCGGGTAGCCGCGATAGTTCGACATGTTCGCGCCGATCGTCTTCCACATCGAGTTGAAGACGCCCGTGCTGCCCGTGAAGTGCACGCCGGCGAGCTCGCGATGCGTGAGCACGTGGTCGCTGATCATCACCGGGTCGCCCGGGATGAAGTTGATCACGCCGGGAGGCAGGCCGGCCTCCTCGAGGATGCGCATGATGTAGTAACCCGACAGCATCGCGGTCGCGGCCGGCTTCCACACGACGCCATTGCCCATCATCGCGGGCGACCCGGCGAGGTTGCCCCCGATCGCCGTGAAGTTGAACGGCGAGATCGCGTACACGAACCCCTCGAGCGCCCGGTAGTCGAGCATGTTCCACATCCCGGGGCTCGACATCGGCTGGTCGGCGTAGATCTCCTGCGCGTAGTGCGCGTTCAGGCGCCAGAAGTCGATCAGCTCGCAGGCCGAATCGATCTCAGCCTGGTAGACCGTCTTGGACTGCCCGAGCATTGTCGCGGCATTCAGGGTGTCGCGCCAGCGCGTGGCGAGGAGCTCCGCGGCCTTGAGGAACACTGCCACGCGATCCTCCCACGGCCATTGCGACCATTCGCGCTGCGCGGCCACGGCGGCGTCGACCGCCATCTTCACGTGTTCCGGCTTCGCCTTGTGGTAGTCAGCGAGCACATGCTGGTGGTCGTGCGGCATCACCGAATGGCCCAGTTCGCCGGTGCGGTACTCCTTGCCACCAATGATGATCGGGATCTCGATCCGCTCCTTCGCCATTGAATCGAGCCGAGCCTTGAGTGAAGCGCGCTCGGGGGAACCCGGGGCGTAGGATCGTATTATTTCGTTGTACGGCGCGGGCACGCGTCGGATGCCGTTGAAGCCAGAGGCTCCAGGTCGGACGGCGTCAGCTGTGGGAGCGCCGGTGGAGGCGCGATCGGGAGCGGTGGCGGTCATGAGAGCGTGCTCGGGAGCGAGAGGGTCCTGGGCTGGCCAAGGCCGGGCGCGAGTGGGCGTTACGTCGCCCCAGCAAAATAGTCCGCCGTAGCAGGGGTGAATAGGACGAATTGGGGCGCCATCCCGAGAGGTGTGGGCGTCCATCGCATGAGCCCCCGCCCGCCCGACAGGGGCGAACTCCGGGAATCACGAGCACTACGAGCGGCACGGGAGCCCGAAAGAGCGCCCCGGGAGCCGGGCACGGACATTGACGGCGAATGTAGGTGTAGCAGTCCCCCGCGTGTCTCATAGGTTCTACGCGGGGATTGGCCAGTCACAATCGGGTCGAGGAGACCATGAGCCCTAATCGTCAACTTGGGAGTCTCACTGCGGCGCTCGCCGTGGTGTTCGGAGCGTGTGGTGGAGGTGACAAAGGTGAGCCCGCGGGCCCGGCCAAGGTCACCAGCGTCACAGTGACCGCCCCGGCGACACAACTCGAGGTGGGCGCCACACTGGCCTTCTCCTATTCGGCTCGCGATGCGCAGGGCAATTCGCTGCCGGGTCGCCCTGTCAGCTGGTCGTCGTCGGCCACGACCGTTGCCACCGTTGCGGGCGATGGCGTCGTCTCCGGCGTTGGTGCGGGCCAGGCCACGATCACGGCGACGGTGGAAGGCGTAGCCGGCTCGGCAAGCGTCACCGTGGTCCCCACGCCGGTCTTTGCCGTCATCATTTCTCCGCGCACGCCGGTCATCACCGCCGGCGAAACCGTGCAGCTGTCGGCCGTGGCGCAGGACGCGATCGGACGGCCCCTCAGCGGACGCACGGTGACGTGGACGGCGAACCATCCCGCGCTCGCGACGGTCAGCACTACGGGCCTCGTCACCGGTGTGGGCTCCGGGACTGCGGGCATCACGGCAAGCTCCGAAGGCAAGCAGGACGTGATCAGCGTGCGCATCCGCAGCCTGGATGCGCCGACGATCTCGACGTCGTCGCCGACGCAGTGGACGCCGGGCAGTCCCGCGACCATCACCGGCACCAACTTCTCGACGATCGCCTCGGAGAACGAGGTCCTGGTGAACAGTGTGAAGGCGACGGTCACGGCGTCGACGGCGACGACGATCTCCTTCTCCGTGCCTGTGGCCTCGTTGCTTCCATGCACGCCGACGGGACCAGTGCCGGTTTCGGTCGTGGTGAACGGCGAGAGCGCGAGTGGTACTGCGAACCTCGCGATGGCCACGCCACGCACGCTCGCGGTCGGGGAGCACCTCCTGCTCGCGTCGGCCGCCGATGTGTCCTGCAACGAGTTCGCCGTGACCGGTGGGCGCTATCTCGTGACCGCGTTCAACGCATCGCAGAGTGCCGGCTCGCTGGCGAGCTTCCAGCTCCTTGGTGCGGCGACCTCGCAGGCGGCGTCACAGAACATCATGGCGGCGCTCCCCGCCCCGAGCACCGCGACCATGGGACCGCTGGCAGGCGCCATGCGTGCGTCACGAGACGATGCGTTCGCGCTCGGGCACATGGCCGCACTGGAGGGCAACGCCGCCCTCATGCAGCGCAACACCCACCTCAAGTCCGCGCTCCTGCAGCGCCGCGCCCGCGCGAAGCAGGGGAAGCTCGGCGTCAGCGCGACCGCCAGACAGGTGTTCGCCAGCGTCGGCCCGTCGAGCGGAGCGTCCGCGGCGCCGGTTGCCCCGCCTAACGTCGGTGACCGCCTCTGGAAGCGGATGCCGAAGACCTTCAACAACTACGGTTCGTTCGATTCCGTCCGCGTGCGCGTGGCCTACGTCGGTCCCAAGCTGATCATCATGGAGGATTCGACGAACGAGCTGTTCGGCACGATGGATGCCGAGTACCAGGCGGTCGGCACGGACTTCGACAACAACATGTACGCGGTGCTGAGCAGCTTCGGCGATCCGCTGGCCCTGGACGACCTGACCGACAACAACGGCCGCGTCATCGCGCTGTTCACCCGGCGCGTGAATGAGTACCAGCTGAACAACGGCGGCTCGCTGCTGGGGTTCGTCACGAGCTGTGACTTCTTCGCGCAGGAGGATCCCGATCCCGAGAACGTCTGCGTTCCGAGCAACGAAGGCGAATACTTCTACGCGATCGCGCCGAACCCCAATGGCCTCCGCGGCAAGTACGACCTCGCCACGTGGAAGCGCTACACGCGCGGCACGATGATCCACGAGATGAAGCACGTCGTGATGTTCGTGCAGCGCATCTTCCTCGACGCGGTCCAGTCGGAGGAGACGTGGCTCGAGGAGGCCACCGCGCAGATGGCGACCGAGCTCTGGGCGCGCAAGATCTATGGCAACTACCCGACCAAGAGCGACATCAAGTGGACGGATGGCCCGCGCTGCGACTACGCGTCGGCGTCGGCGACGTGCAGCGATCCGGTCGAGGCAATCCTCCACCCGTTCCAGTTCCTGTACACGCACTACAGCGCAAACGAGACGAAGTCGATCATCAACAACTCGGACCTCGTGATCTACGGGAGCTCCTGGTCGTTCGCCCGCTGGGCGACGGACACGTACGACAACGGCAATGAGTCGGCGTTCACGCGGAGCCTCGTGCAACAGCGCGACGATCGTGGCATCACCAACATTGTCAACCGCACGGGGCGTCCGTGGGCGGAGCTCCTGGCGCTCTTCTCGATGGCGTCGACGGCGGACAACTATCCCGGTGGCACGATCACCGACTCGCGGCTCCGACTGCCGGGGTGGAACACGCGTGACATGTTCTCCGGGATGAACGCGAACCTGGTGTTCCGCAATGCCGACGGTTCCACCACACCCGCGTTCCCGCTGCAGTGGCCGCTCCGCGTGCGCACGCCGACGTTCGGCACGTTCTCGGATGTGGCGCGCAACGTGAGCCAGCTCCGTGGTGGCGGCTGGGTCGCATGGGACATCTCCGGCACCCAGGTCGCGCCGCAGGTCCTCGCCATCCGTTCGATCGCCGGCGGACCGCCACCGGTGGGCGTCGGGATGGTGGTGTTGAGGGTGCAGTGACCGGGCCGGGATTGGTGATTCGGGATTCGTGAATCGGCGTGATTCGTTGGGGGTCGGTGATGTGGTGAAGTGACTGGTGAACGGGACTGGATAGTGACCACTATTCAGTCCCGTTCTTCATCCCGCGAATCCCGATTCCCGAATCACCAATCCCGGCTCTATGCACTTTATCGGCGTCCACCCCAACAACAACGGCGGCATCGAGATGGCGGTGCGTCGGGCCGCGGCGACCGGGGGAACCGCGCTGCAGGTCTTTAGCGCCAAGCCCCAGTTCTACAATGAGAAGATCACGGTGCGCCCCGAGCGCGTGCAGCGCTTCGCGGCGGCGATGCGCGAGCAGGGCATGGACACGGCCCGATGCCTCGTGCACGCGTCCTACGTGCTCAACACGGCGTCCCCCGAGGCCGACAAGTACGAGCGCGCCGCACTCGGCCTGGCGAAGGAGCTGGAACGCACCGCAGCGCTTGGCGCATTCGCATGTTGCTTTCATCCCGGGTCCGCCGGTGGCGGCGACCCG
>JACMLI010000195.1 GCA_014379705.1 Gemmatimonadaceae bacterium | reverse complement strand
GCGGACGGAGGCGCGGGCGAATCACCCGCCTCTGGCACCGGGGCCACCCACGCTGCCAGGGACGCGACCGCGGCCACGGCGGGCGCGACAAAGCGCCGCGCCGGATTCCGGTGCCGCGACTCCCGCTCTCGCTCCTTTCGCTTCTCCTCGGCGAACTCCGAAACCAGCGACTCTACGAGTCGGTCGGCGCCGGGAGCGGGTGGTCGGACCTGGGGTGTGGGCGCTTGCGACATGTCCTCCTAAGGATCGGCCGGGCGCCGCCCGAGTTGACCCCTGACAGAGAGTTCGGGCCTAGGACTGAAGCAGGAACCTGACTAACGTTCTGCTCCCTTTGGGGAGCCATTTGGCTGGGTAGCTCAGCTGGTTAGAGCACGGCACTCATAATGCCGGGGTCGTGGGTTCGAGTCCCACCCCAGCTATTTTTCGGGCGCCGCGACCGAGACTGGTCGCGGCGCCCGTTTTCGATCATTCAGTGCCGACGAGCTATGTGCTGGCGCGCCCTGGCGCCGACACTCTGGGGGTCTCGATACTGACGAGCGAGGGAGTTTTGGGAGTGCCGTGTCGGCACATGGGTCGGTGGGATGCCGCAGCCCGAACCTGCTGTACCAGACCGCCGTGTGGAAAAGTCTCATCCCGGCGCCTTCCGGACGGAGTGGTCTGGCGCCTTCATTCGTTTCCGAGCCTGCGACGAGAATTTCCGTGATATCTGTCCGTATGCCCAGCATGCTCCGCCGCTTCGCCAGCGGTACGCTGCTCGGCCTTGCCGCGTCGTGTGGGGGTGATGGTCCTACGCCCCCTCGGGTCGTCGCCCGACTCGAACTCGGCACCGCGACCCTTGCCCTGAAGGCCGGAGAGGTGCGCCCGCCCATCAGCGTTCGCGCCTTCGACCAGGCCGGCGCCGAGATCCCGGGCGTCGTGGTCGCATGGCAGTCGTCGGATCCCCTGGTCGGGACCGTGACCACGAGTGGGGTGATCACCGCCGTGGGTCCGGGACACGCCACCATCACGGCAAGCAGCGGTGCGGTGAGCGCGACGGTTGCGCTGGAGGTGGCGCTGGTTCCAGTGGCCCGCGTGATCTTCGCGTCGGGACTGGCCGAGATGCTCGTGGGCCGGAGTGCGACCTTTCGCATCACCGCCCTCGATTCGTTAGGCGCGGAGGCCGGCGGCTGGACGCGGGAGTGGAGCATCGACGACCCGACCGTTGCGCGCGTCGACGACGCCGGGGTCGTGACCGCCCTGCGCCATGGCACGACGACGCTGCGCGTCCGCGTCGACACCGTCCTCGCATCCCAGGACCTGCGCGTTCACACGGCGCTCGACCTCGCCGTCACCGGGCTCACGTTCGCCCAGGTCGTGCAGAACGACTCGGGCACGGTCCCGATCATCCGCAATGGCGGGCTTCCCGTGGCGGCGAACGTGTTCCTGTCGGCCGATGCCCGCATCGCGCCCGACACCTGGGTCCGCGTTCGCTGCGGAGATTCCGGCGGGGTGAGCTGGGAAGACAGCGTGCGCGTCAACGACGCCCTCCCGCTCGTGTCGCTCCCCGACAGTCCTGCCGCACAGTTCATCATCCCGAACGCCCGCGTCTCCTCGGGGTTCTCGTGCAATGCAGAAGTGGACCCCCGGCAGGGCGTGCCGGACACGCTGCGCATGAACAACCGGTTTCCACGCTCGGGAGACGAGGTCGTGACCACCATCGAGGTTCCGGCACTCGAGATCACGTTTGTCCCGATCGTGCTGGCAGCCGACGGTGGCGTGATCGGGAACGTG
>JACMLI010000194.1 GCA_014379705.1 Gemmatimonadaceae bacterium | reverse complement strand
TCGAGCCGTGGCGCGCGCAGGCGTTCCCGGTTGTGCGCGACCTGGTCGTCGACCGCAGCGCGTTCGATCGCATCATCGCGGCCGGCGGGTACATCAGCGCGCGCACGGGAGGCGTTCCCGATGCCAACGCCATGCTCGTCCCCAAGGACGACGCCGACGCGGCGATGGATGCCGCGGCGTGCATCGGCTGTGGCGCCTGTGTCGCCGCCTGTCCCAACGCGTCGGCGTCGCTGTTCGCGGCGGCCAAGATCGCGCACCTCGGCCTCATGCCGCAGGGACAGCCCGAGCGGTCGAGGCGCGTGTTGCGGATGGTCTCCCAGATGGACCTGGAGGCGTTCGGGAACTGCACGAACATCGGGGAATGTCAGGACGCGTGCCCCAAGCTGATCAGCATCGACGTCATCGCGAGGATGAATCGCGACTTCCTGCGTGCATCGGTGATTGGCGACGACGAGCCGGCAGCCCCCGCGGGTGCCCTGTAGCGGGACGAGTCCAGTACGTTGTGGGCCCGTCAAAGCGCGGTGGCGCGTTTGCTGCACTCCGGGGGGTGACCGCCACTGGAGAACCCCTTTGACTGCACCGACCCCGCGCGACGAGCCCCCGCGCCGGCCTATCGATCGAACCTATCCGGCCCCCGCCGCGCCTGAGCGCGCCGGTCCCGCCGACCTTGATGAGGCGGCACTCGGGGGCGCGGACGCCATCCCCGATACTCCCGACGTCGCCGACCACGGCGCTCACGTCGGCGAGGAGCGCCGCAGCACTCCACGGACCAATCCTGGCACGCTCGCTCAGGTGTCCGCGGGGAAGGGGAGCACCATGTGGCTCTCCGTCGCGGGGATCGTGGTCGTGCTCATTCTGCTCGCGGTGATGTTCTTCTAGCGGCACCGCGGACTGCGGACCAACCCCTCGGGATGCTTCGTACTCACTGACGCATCCCGACGGTTCTGGTCCGCGGTCTGCCGTCGTCCTACAACCTCGGCAGCGTCACGCCCTGCTGCTTCTGGTATTTTCCCGCCTTGTCCTTGTACGACACCTCGGGCTCCTCGTCTCCCTCGAAGAAGAGTACCTGCGCGATCCCCTCGTTCGCGTAGATCTTCGCGGGAAGAGGCGTCGTATTCGAGATCTCGAGCGTCACGTTGCCCTCCCACTCGGGCTCGAACGGCGTGACGTTCGTGATAATCCCGCACCGCGCGTATGTCGACTTGCCAACGCAAACCGTCATCACGTTGCGCGGAATGCGGAAATACTCGACGGAGCGGCCGAGGGCGAACGAATTCGGCGGGACGATGCAGACGTCCCCCTCGAACTCGACGAAGGAGCGGGGGTCGAACGCCTTCGGGTCCACGATCGAGTTGAGCACGTTGGTGAAGATGCGAAACTCGCGTGCGACGCGCATGTCGTAGCCATAGGAGCTCACCCCGTACGAGATCACCCCTTCGCGGACCTGACGGCCCTCGAACGGCTCGATCATGCCGTGCTCCCGGGCCATGCGGGTGATCCAACGGTCGGACTGAATTGTCATT
>JACMLI010000193.1 GCA_014379705.1 Gemmatimonadaceae bacterium | reverse complement strand
CGCGTTCCAGAACGCGAAACCATGCTCGACCTGGATGATCCGCTTGGGGCTGGCTACTGGACGCTCATGAACCTTGCGGGCACGTACGCGTACGCCGGTCGCGAGTGGGTGGCCCGGCGCGTCGTGGACCTCCTCGGTGGCCATGAACTGCAGCTGGTGCACAATCACCACAACTTCGCGTGGCAGGAGGTGCATGATGGCGAGTCGCTGGTCGTGGTGCGCAAGGGCGCGACCCCGGCCTTTCCCGGGCAGCTGGGATTCGTCGGTGGGTCGATGGGCGACGATGCCGTCATCATCGAGGGAGCCACGGGGGACTCACCGGAGCAGCGCGAGGCCCTCTATTCCACGGTCCACGGCGCGGGACGCGTCATGTCACGAACGCAGGCACGGGGCAAGATGAAGGGGTGGGGGAGCAAGGCGCGTATCGTCTCTCCCGGACTCGTGTCGTGGGAGATGGTGAACGAGTGGCTCGGCCCCCGGAAGGTTGAGCTGCGAGGGGGCGGGCTCGACGAGGCGCCGCAGGCCTATCGCCGGTTGCCAAAGGTCCTCGAGGCCCAGGGAGACACGGTGCGGGTCGTCCACACCCTGACGCCGCTCATCGTGGTCATGGCTGGCGAGAACGAATACGATCCGTATAAGGACTAGACGAGTGGACGAGTAGACGAGATGGACGAGTCGTGCCGGGTAGAAAAGGTCACCACAGCCTCCACTCGTCCACTCGTCCACTCGTCTCCCTTGTTGCACTTCTCCGCCCGCAATGCAATCTTCTCCACGCTGAGCCTATCCCGAACCATGGGCGCGGGAGCCCCCCCACGATGACCGAGTCCGAAACCGACCTCGACAGGGAAGAAGACCTCCGACGCCTTCTACAGGATGCGATCGAGGTTCAGCTGGCCGCGCTCAAGGCGGGCATCAGCTTCTGGACCGAGTGGATCGAGCAGACCTCGGCGTTCGTCCAGACCGCGACCACGAGCCTCGCCAACATCAGCTCCGAGGACGCCAAGACACGCGACGTGCTCCTCGAGCTCGTCGATGCCGGCCGGGCGAGCGTGCGTTCGATGACCGAGATCCCGCGGAACACCGCGAACAAGTTCATCGAGGAGCTGGACAAACTGAGCGCGCAGCAGGAGACGAAGATCCCCAAGGGGCGCAAGCGCGCCGCGGGGAGTAAGAAGAGCGCGCCGGTCCGGCCACGCCGGACGGGCAAAGTGAAGTCCTGAGCGAAGCCCCGAGCCCTTGGCTACGACCGCCGCGGCGGACGCCGCGCCCGACGGCCTGGTCATGGCCGAGGGCTTTGATCGCGAACTCGAACAACTGAAGACGTTCCTTCAGGACTGGTCCAACACAAGCCACAACGAGGTCAAGCCGCTGATCGAGTGGCAGTTCCTCGGCCGTTCGAAGTATTTCCGCCCGGTGACCGTCTTCGCGTGTCATACCGCGATGTCGGAGGAGGCCGTCGGGGAGCCGCAAATCCGCGCCGCGGCCGCGGTCGAGATGGTGCACAACGTCTCGCTCGTCGTCGACGACATCCTCGACCGATCCCGCTTCCGTCGCGGCGTCCTCACGATGCACTGCCGCTTTGGGTTGCTCCCGGCGCTCATGACCTCGGGGTACATCACCGCGGACTCGTTCGAACTGGTAAAGGACAACCCGTTCAACATCCAGCGCATCGCAGAGCTCTTCCGGCGGCTCGCAGCGGCGGAGAACCTGCAGTGGCGCCTCCGGCGTCATCCCCTGGGCGTCGAGGACTGGCGCATCATCGCGGGCGAGGACACCGGCAGCATGTTCGAGGCGTGCGCGTGCCTCGGCACTGGCGACGAGTCGCTCCGGCACTTCGGCCACCTGCTCGGCATGCTGTACCACGGCTGTGACGACGTGGGAGACGTGAAGGGCGCCGTCGCGCTAGGTGGGGGCGGGGAAGAGGACCTCCGCGATGGAATCCTTACGCTGCCGACCGCGATCGCGATTCGCGACCCGGAGACGGCGCTCCTGTTTCGCAACCCGTCGCCCGAAGGCCTGCAACAACTCCTCCGCAAGCTGGAGGAGGCGCTGCCCGTGGCCGAGCAGTATCTCGATGGGATCGCGGCCGAAGCGGAGGCCGAGGCGAAGCGCGTCGCGCCAGCTCCCGACGGTCTGATTGCGCTGGTGCGGAATACCCGACGCCTGTCCGCCTAGGCCCGGGCGGAGGCTGGCGCCGGCGCGACGCGCACGTGCACCGGCCCCTGGGCACGCGGATCCTTGAGGCGCGTGGTGCGGGCAAGCACGGCGATCTTCTTTGCGACGTCCCCCATCCAGCGCGCATGCCACACCGGATCCTCCGCGAGCGAGCCCCACCACCCGCTGTACCAGCGGCCCATGTCGCCGATCGCGCCTAACGACGAGAACTTTCCGCTCGCGAACTCCATGGCGAAACGGCCACTGTCCGCGGTGAACTGCCCCGCCGCCTTGGCCCACATCCGGCTCACGATGTCGAGCGGACGCACGTCGAGACCACCGAAAGCGGCGCCACTGAGTCGCGCAAACGTGCGGTCACGCATCGCCATCTCGCTCCCGCGCGCCACGACGCCGAGCCAGAAATCGCCGTAGTGCTTGTTCCGCATGACACAGGCGACGTAATCGAGGTAGCACATCGCGGGATCGAAGTACGCGCGCGTCTGCTTCTGGTACTGCGCCAGCGTCGCCGCATCCGTGCGGCCCTTCTCCAGCGATTGCGCGATCACTGCGGCGCCGATCCGCGCGGATTCCGCGGCCGGCGTGATGCCTTCCCCGGTCATCGGATCGACGAAGTTCCCGGCGTCGCCGATGAGGATGCCGCCGTCGAAGTAATTGCGTCCCTGGCCGCCGTAGGTCTTCACGATGCCGCCGATCGGCTTGGACGCGAGGCGCATCTTCCGGCATCCCGGGTGCATCTGCTGGAGCTTCCTGAGGAACTCCGACAGCAGTTGCTGCACGTTGATCTTGTACCGATCCCGCGTCTCGGCGAGGATGCCGACGCCGACGTTGGCGCGCCCGTTCGTCATCGGGAACATCCACCCGTAGCCGGGAAAGAGGTCCTTGTCGAACACGAACGCCGATTCGCCGTGCTGGATGTCGAGGTTGTCCACGTAACACCGTTGCGACACCGCCATGTAGCGCGGATCGTCGACGCCCAGGTCGAACGAGCGTGCGACCACGGAGTGCGTGCCATCGGCGCCGACGACGATCGGTGCGGAGACGGTCGATTCGGTGCCGTTTTCCTTGTAGGTCACCGTCATCGTTTCGCTGCTGCGCTCGACGCGCAGGGCCTGGCACCCCTGACGCACTTCGGCTCCCGCCTCGGTGGCGGAGGCCAGGATGCGAACGTCGAGATCCTCGCGCGGGATGATGTAGCCGTGCTGGGGAAGTTCCGTCTGGCCTTCGTAGAACGGGATATGCTCGCGATAGGCGCTCTTCCCGCTCAGGAAGAGGTTGACGTGCGTAATGGCCAGCGGGTTGCTCGCCTCGAGTTTTCCGAGGCAGCCCATGGTCTGGAAAAGGCGGAGTCCGCGCGGTTCCACGAAATCACCGCAGACTTTCTCCCGCGGGAATGTGGCGCGGTCGAGAACGAGCACCTTGAGGCCTCGCGTCGCGAGGTCCCACGCCATCACCGCGCCGGCGGGCCCGCCGCCCACGACGATGGTGTCGAACCTGCCGCCGCGTCGCGCTTTCGTCCTGGAGCTCGTTTTCTCAGTCGGCACGTTCCACCAGGAAGTCGCAGCTCACCCAGGGTTGTCCCACAGTGATCTCCGAGAGGCGGGCGAGCGTGAGGCGGTACGAGGCCCCTTCCACGTTGAAGCTCACCGGGTCGCCGAGGTGCACCTCGCCGTGCCACTGGTCGGCGAGGAAGGGTGTCGGTCGTGGGGAGAGCAGCACGCCGGCCTGCCGCGTGAATGACGGCCCGATGCGGTCGGTGCGCGCGACTTCCACGGTGACGAAGTCGCGTGAACGAGGCGTCCGGACGGCCAACACGAGGTCACCGAAGACCGCGTACGGTTCGGACTCGGGGGAATCGACGACGGTGCCGTTCCATTGAGCTGCAGGCATGTCCAACCCCTCGGTGATGCGCGGGGCGTACGCTGTGGGCCGTTCGCTGAGGCCGCAAGAGGCGGATGGGCGGATAGGCGGATGGGCGGATGGCGCTGTCCGAAACGATCTCACGAATATCACAGCGAACTCGTGCGTCCTGCGAGAGAGCGCTACAGATGAACCTCTCCCATCCGCCCATCCGCCCATCCGCCCCCAGCCCCGCTTGACTCATTCGCGCGTGAACCATATATGAGGTCAACGGCAAGGGGGGAGAAGAAACGTGGCAACGCACGTCAGGGTCATCAACACGGTCAGCGCCAACGCCGACGCGAACGTCACGAACCTTCCACACGTCGACGTCGACTCCATCGTCTTGCCGGACATCGTCGTGCAGACGCTGCCCCAGATCCGGGTGCAGACCTTGCCCGACATCAGCATCACCGACATCGGACCTGTAGGTCCCGTGAGCCTGGTCGGCGGGGTGGCGATCACGGGCCTTCCCGAGGTCAACGTCCGCATTCGCGAGATCCCGAACATTCGGGCGCACATCCCGGCGAACTTCCGGCTCGGCATTTCCGTGCTGGGCATCGAGTTGGCGGCGCTCAACCTGTGCGGCGAGGCCCAGGTGATCACCGAGCCGTACGTGCCGAATCCGTGCGAGCGCTGCGGAACGCCGAATCGCACGCCAAATCCCAATAGCACCACCGGCACGATGGTGCGCCTGAGGAACGGGTGACCGCGCCCCGCACGTCGGGCGCGATCACGTTCACCGGTCGTCCCGGCGGCCTGACCACCATCGTGCCGGCCGACCTGGTCACCGACAAGGTCGTACCGATTTCCGTGAGCGTCGCTGGAAAGCCGACGATCTATCGCGCCAGCGTCAGGGCGTTCGGCAGCAACCAGAGTGAAATCCGGCTGCGTCTCGCCGATGACACGCCGCCTGGCACGTATCAAGGCGAGGGCACGCTTGGCGGCAAGCCACGCCCCGTCGTGATCGAGGTCGACGCGGTCGTGAAGGTGCGAGTGACTCCCGCGGAAACCGTGGTCGCGGCGACGCCGGCGGCGCGCATCGATTTCACGATCAGCGTCCTGAATGCCGGCAACGTACCGCTGGACATCCCCAAGCTCGATACCTTCGACCTCGACGACGAAGAGGGCCAGGACGGGGCGCTCGGCCGGTCGCTCCGTGGCTCGGAGACCGACGGCAAGCGCGGCGTCGATCGGTACTTCGACGAACTCCGGAACAGTCATGGCGGGGAAGCGCGCGTGCTGCTCAAGGATGGCGCGGGCCGGCTCGCCCCCGGGGAGTTCCGCAGCCTGACCTGCACCCTCGAGGTCCCAGACATCGCGCAGGAAGGACGTACCTACGTCGGGGCGTGGCCCATCGGCGACAGCCAGCACGTCATCGTCTGCGACATCGCCGCCACGGTGAGGCGACCTAAAACCGGAAGGAAGAAGCCATGACGAGTCCGATCAACGGCACGCAGGCCAACGCGCTGGCGAAGGCGTTCGTCAATTTGCTGCAAGGCCCCGCGCAGGTCGCCGCGAGCCTGGCCAATACGCTCGCGGAGCGGGCGCGCGCCGGCGGGTGTGACATTCCCGCTCCGTGCTGGGAACCGCAACATGCAGGCACGTGCGCTGTGTGTATCGCTCCAGGCGGTACGGCGGTGTTCCGCGTTATCGTGTCAAACTGCGGATGGAGCCGACAGGTCGTGATGATCACGGCGATGGGACAACTCGCGGGTTGGATCACGTTCGGCCCGACGTCGGTCATCCTCGAGCCGATGGAAAAGAACATCATGCAGGTCAAGATCCAGGCACCGGACAACGCGAGCATCGGATCCAGCCAGGTCGTACCCGTCATCATTCGAGGGTGTCGCGATCACTATATTCGCGTGGAAGTCACCATCGCCAATTGCGCAATCATGACGACGTGCTGCGACATGCTGGTCGAGGATTGCGCCGACAACGTGCACCACTGGTACGACCATTTCTACTGCGCGCGCCCCTGTGCCTCGTCTCGCGGCGACACGGGCGGAGGAGTGAAGGATGGCTGAGGGCGTGGATTTTTCCGAATTGATGAAGCGCGCGGTCCAGGCCAACGCGAAGTTCTACAAGGGATGGCTGGACCTCTCGTTCGAGTACTTCCGCACGATCTCGGGAGTGCTCGGCACCGAGACGGAGACAAACACACCCGTGCAGGAAGTGGACACGGGCGCGGGTGCCCTCGTGCTCGAAGGCGAAGCGGGAACGATGGTGCACGGCTCATTCCTCGTCTCCAACGACATGGACAAGCCGATCACGGCCGCGTTCTCGGGATCGGACTTCAGGGATCCGCGTGGTGCGTCGGTCGCAGCAAAGACGTCCTTCGAGCCCACGTCATTGCAGCTGGCGCCGGGCGAGCAGAAAGTCGTGCAGGTCTCGATCCATATCGACGACACGCTGTCGGCCGGCGTGGGCTATGCCGGCGAGATCTCCATGAAGGGCCTGGAGGGGTTCACCGTGCCCGTCGTCCTGCGCCGCCAGCACAGCGTGGACCGCGTCGCTGACGACCTGGTGTCGGCCGACGACCTCTCGAAATCGCCAGACAAGGTGTCGCCCGTGACGAAGGGGGATACGGATACGGTGTCGATCGCCCGGCCGCGGGGCCGCAAGCGCGCGAAGAAGAGGTAAACGGGACGAGTAGACTAGCAGACTAGTGGACTAGTCGTTCACCCGTGCGCCACTAGTCTGCTAGTCCACTAGCCCACTAATCCACTAGTCCGCTAGCCCACTAGTCCACTAGTCCACTAGTCCAACTACATGCTCTCCCGCCGCCGTTTCGCCGAGCTGCTGACGCTCTCATCGTCGGCCCTTCTCCTGCCCCGGGACGCGCAGGCGCTCGACGCGGAGGGACTCATCAGCGCTCCCCTGCCGCGCACGCCCCTCCTTCCGGATGAGCGCTACTGGCAGGAGGTCCGCGCCCGG
>JACMLI010000192.1 GCA_014379705.1 Gemmatimonadaceae bacterium | reverse complement strand
CTCGACTCAGCCGTCGCGCGACGGTCGGGGCGGCGAGCCAGAACGCGACCACACTCCACATCGCGAGTGCAGGCGCCACAAGGTCGCGCAAGGGAAGCCCGGCGCTGAAGTGCTGGCGGAAGGCCAACCACGACAAGGCAATGGCGCCGATCGCGACGACCACGGTGGTCGGCCGGAGGCCGCGGGCCTGCGACGCCGGCTTCCCGGCCACCGCGCGCTCGACGAGTGACGCGGGCTGCCACTCCAGGAGGTGGCGTCCCGAAACGAGCAGCCGATACAGCGTGCGGATGATCGCGTCGGCGGACACGGCGGCCTGGTGCGGCAGGAACACGAGCGCGACCGCGGCCTGTTGCAGCGAAATGAGGGCATCGCGCCCCACCTCCGCGTAGTACGCGCGCCAGGACTTGTCCACCGGCGGGCGAACCATGGCCAACAGGATCGACACGACCCATGGCGCCACCACCGCGCCAAGGCCGAGCAAGGTCCAGCGCACCACGGAGCCGGGAAGGATCGCCCAGCCCGCGATGAAGAAGAGCACCTGCGCGATCTCGACGGTGCTGCGGCGCAGGTTGTCGATGATCTTCCACTGCGACACGATCGACAGCCGATTGCGCTCGGGGCCGTCGGGCCCCGGCACCATCCGACGCAACCACGGGAGCAACTGCCAGTCTCCGCGGATCCAGCGGTGCTTGCGGCGCGTGTGTGCCTCGTAGCTCGACGGATAGTCGTCGTAGACGATCACGTCGGTGGCGAGCCCCGCGCGGGCGTAGTTCCCCTCGATCAGGTCGTGCGAGAGCAGGGTGTTTTCGGGGAAGCGCCCGTGGGTCGCGAGCTGGAACGCATCCACGTCATAGATGCCTTTCCCCGTGAAGCTCCCCTCTCCGTAGAGGTCCTGATACACGTCGGACACTGCCGTCGAGTATGGATCGACGCCGGGATGCCCCGACGCGATCGCCGCGAAGCGCGAACGGTTGGCACTCGGGAGCGAAACCCCAACACGCGGTTGCAGGATGCCGTATCCACGAACGACGCGGCCACGGTCGGGATCGTACACGGCGCGGTTGAGGGGGTGTGCCATCGCCCCGACGAGCTCCGGTGCTGAATCGGGAGGCAGCACCGTGTCGGAGTCGAGCGTGATGACGTACTGCACGTCACGCAAAATGCTCACGTCTCCGGTGATGACCGAAAAGGCGTCCTGCGCATCGCCACGGATCAGCCGATTGAAGTCCGAGAGCTTCCCGCGCTTGCGTTCCCATCCCATCCACGTGCCCTGTTGCGCGTTCCAGCGCCGCGGCCGGTGCAGCAGATGGAAGGCGTCCGGTTCCTCGAGGGCGTGTCGCTCGTTCAGCGCGCGGACGCCCGCAATCGCCGCGGCCGCGATCTCGTCGTCCCCGGGCTGCGTCTCCTCAGGCGCATCGGTGAAGTCACTGAGGATCGCGAAGTGCAGGTGCGCTCCACGATTCGCGAGGAACTGCACCTCCACGTTGTCGAGCGCCTCGCGCACGTCGTCCACGCTTCCGAACAGGGTGGGAATCACTACCGCCGTGCGAAACTCGGGCGGCACGCCGTGCTCGTGCAGCTCGAGACGCGGCAACACGCGTGGCGGGAGCCACGTCGTCACCAGCTGCATCACAACGCTCACCGCGATGTCGAGCGCGGGGAGCCCGGTCAGGAGGAGGACGAGCCCCCATGCCGCGCGAGCCGGCCCGTCGACCACGACGAGCACCCCGAGGATGACGAGGAGCGTGAAGAGGGCGAGCCCGCCGATGAACGTCACGTTCGGGTGCGCGTGCACCGCGCGCTCGACCGTCTCCTGCAGCGTGGGCGAATACCGGGAGAGTCGCTCGAGCTCGTCGAGGCCGTCGTCCACGAGGTAGTAGCCCACGTGGGTGCGCCTCGGATCGTTGGCGCCCTGAGGTCCCTGTGGCCCGCGACGCGCGAGGTCGACCACCGCCTGGGCCACCGACTCTTCCGACCGACTCGTCCGCTTGGCGATGCGCTCGACGACGTGTCGGTACTTGTCGCGGGTCTCGAACGTCATCCGCGGATAGAAGCCCGAGGGATCCTCGCGCAACACGGCCTCCATCACGCTCTGCTTCTCGACGAAGAGCTTCCAGTCGCAACGGCCGATATCGCGCAGGCTCATGATGCTGTTGGCCATCATCAGCTGTGTCAGCGCGAGTCGTTGCGTGGACTGCGCCACCGCGTTCTCGGGACTTCCGCCCGCCTCGCGCATCCAGTGCTCGAGCCAGACCAGCGACGGTGACACGCCTTCTGACTGTCGCAACGACTGCAGCAGGCGTGAGATGAAGTGCGGGGAGAGCGTGTGCTCCGCCTCCGTGAACTCCTCCACCGTGGCCCGCAGCTCGGCACCACCACGCGCGGTCGCCGCCGCGAGACGCTCGGCCCACCCGGCAGCGAGCGCGATCTCGTCGAGGCGCTGCACGGTACGCAGCGTCATGCGTCGCACGCTTTCGATGAGCCCAAGCCTGAGCATGGCCGGCATGGCCCACAGCTCGCGCACCGAGAGTGGCGTCACGCCCTGGAACGCCTCGACGAACAGGTCGACGTTCTCGAGGTCGACGCGCGCCTCGGTGTGCGAGATCAGCGCGATCGCGATCTCGTAGGCGCGCGGGTAGCCAGCGAGGGGGCCGGAGTCGAGCTCGGGGAGTTCACGGTAGTAGCCCCCCGGCAGGCTCGTGCGGATCTCCTGCAGGTGCTCCTGCACGACGTAGTAGTTGTCGAGCAACCACTCTGCCGCGGGCCCCGCTTCGACGCCTTCGGCGGTTTCGGCCAGCAGCCGATCGCGCGCATCGCTGAGGATGCGACGCGTCTCGGCGAGGCGTGCGAGCAGGCGGGCAGGCCGGAGCGGCAGCGAGCCCGTCGCGAGTCGTTGGCTCCGCGCGACGGTACGGGCCCGCGCCGCAAGGTGATCGGCTCCGAGCAGGTCACCGCGAATCGGACCGACCAGCAGCTCATCGGACGTATTCGCTATGGTGGCCACGAAAGCAACATAGCGAGGCGGCGGCGGCGCGCGCATGGCAAGTCATGACGCCGCATGGCAGCTACGACTTACGGGGGATACACCCCTACGTCCCTGGTGCAGAAAGGCAGTCTCAGCCGCATAACAGGCGGCGCGCATCGCTCGTTAGGCATCCACGCCCACCACGTCCATGCACGCCTCGGACTCCTCATACGCCCCTTTCGAGCGATGGCTGCTCACAGCCCCGATCGGTACCTTCCCGACCTACCACCACCCACGCGGCAAACAGCCGCAGGAGCGTCGCGACCATGGATATCCTCACGTGGATGATCGTCGGACTCGTCGCTGGCGTCCTTGCCAGCTTCGTCATCGGCGGTATCGGGTATGGCCTTCCCGGCGACATCATCGTCGGGATGGTGGGTGCGGTGTTCGGCAGCTGGCTTCTCCGTACCCTTGGCGTAGCGGTACCCATTGCCGGGCTCCCGGGAGTCATCCTGGTGGCCTTCATTGGAGCCGTGGTGTTGCTGGCCCTGATCCGGGTGCTCCGTCCTGGCGGACGACTTCGCACCTGATACGCCGCGGTGGTCGACCTCGGGTCAGGTCAGCCGCACCGTCGAATGGCGCGAGTGTGCGATAGGCCGCTGTTCGTTGGAGGCATGACCCGGGGTGTGATCACCCCATCGACTGTGCTGTCCGCCGAGGGACGGCCACTCCCACCCGCGCGGGCGCGAGTCTTCACGGCTTGCTGCTGGGGGCGGCCATGGCCTGTCTGAGGCGTTCGACGAGCACGGGAACGAACGCGTCGAAGCCGGGATAGCGGTCGCGATTCGTGTCGTACTCGTCGAGTGCGGCGGCGACATCCGCGATCCACACAAAGCCTTCCCGGCGCTGCGCGTCGATCTCGGTGGCGGCGGCGCTCGGCGACACGGTTGTTCGGAGATAGCGAATGACCGCGGCGCGTACGAGCGCCTCGTTGAGCATCGCATCCGCGGTCCCATAGCCGATCCGCCGCATCTCTGCGGCAACGCCCCGGTAGAGCGAATCGCTCACGGAGCGAAGTGACGGCGGCGCCCTGCGCAGCACCGCAGTGACGTAGGGATGATTGAGCTCGTGAATGACCGTATGCACGTCCGTGCTGTCAAAGCGAGGCAGACCGTCGACGTCGGTCTTCGTGACCCCGATGACCGCATAGCCCTCACGCTTCCCGTCGGGGGACGCCACATCCAATCCGTAGCTCGCGGTCGCAACGGTAAGGCCGGGCATGACGGTGAGCCGTGAGATCGAGCTGTCGCCCCAGAATCGCCGGAACCACGGCGCCACGACGCCACGCTCAACGAGCGCGCGCAATCGCTGTCGCGTCGTATCGGTCAGGGCGGAGTGGGCGCGCAGGAACGCGTCGAATCGCGACTCGCCCCAGAAGGACGCGAACGCGGCAACGAACGCGGTCGTCGAATCGGGATAGGTGGTCCAGGTGCGATGGAGCGAGGCTGCCGTGGCGAGTTCGGGCACCACCCCGAGCGCAGGTGCGGGGCGCAGATGGAGCGCGAGACTGATCGGTGCGAAGAAACCCACGTTGTACTGCGTCGCGAGCCGCCGCGCGATGGGCAGCGCCGCGTGTCCGGCGTTCGCGTTGAACAGCGAGTCCAGGGCCACGTTCCACCGTGGGACGCGGCCCTGGTTGTACTCGCGTCGTCCCCCCGAACGGAACAGGGCACTGACCAGCTCAACGCGAGGATCGACCTGAACGACGACCTCCTGGGCGAACACGGGTGTCGTCAGGAGCACCAAAACGGCGCAACATCGTACAACAATGGTCGACATCGGCGTGGGATCCGGATGGAGGTGAGGAGCGCCGGCGATCGCCGTACGCTGCCCGCACCTGCCGGTTTCACTCCGCGCTGCCTAACGTCAGGGCCAGGTGGCCGTGGTGAACATCACGATGCGGTCACTACCATCACAGTGCAACGCCCAGACCGGCCACGACGCCGGCGTAGGTCGCAGATCCGGAATCCAGGTGACCCAGATTCGCCCTGGCGACGCGTTGGAGCTTCAGGCCCACGGTGCAATCGGCCCACGATGCGAGCCCTCCCCTGCAATCCGAACTCGACATCCATGCGCTCCGCGGCTCTCCTTGACGGGATAGGAGAATGAGTGCAGGTTTCTCCTAACGCGCTTAGGAGAAGCGATGGTGCCTCCGCTGGAACAACGGCTCGCCAACCCCGACCTGCTCATGCTCAAGGATGTTTCTCTCGGTAACGGACACGGCTACGTCGTGTTCTCGCGCATTGAGGAGACCTGAGGTGCTCAGCGTGCCGGAATGGGCCTCCGTGTCGCGGTTGCTGGCGCGTGCGCGCTCGATGTACCGCGGGCTGTGGCATCACGCCGAGGTGGAGCGGGAACTGCGAGAGGAATTCGAGCATCACCTCGCCGAGCGTTCCGATGCCCTGGTGCGGGAAGGGCTCGCGCCAGAGGCTGCGGCCGCCCAGGCGCGGCGCGAGTTCGGCCACCAGCGCACCCATCGGGTGCATGCGCGCGAGGCGATGGGGTTGGCGCCAGTGGCGCAGCTCCGATTCACGTGGCTCGATGTCAAGGTAGGGGTCCGCCTGTTGCGGAAGCACCCGATGCTCAACCTGGCGGCCATCTTCGCGCTCGCCGTGGGCATCCCGGTGGGCCTCGCGCCGTCGCACCTCGCGCGAGCGCTCGAGGCGCCGCTGCCCGGCGACACAGAGAACCAGGTGCGGGCGATCCGGTACTGGGATCCACTGTCCTCGAGGGTCGCACCAACCTGGGACGGCGACTTCACGGTCTGGGCGCAGGCACTGCGCAGTTTCTCCTCGCTCGGTGCCTTCCGCGCGTTGAGCTATAACGTGGCGTCGGCCGACGAACGGGCCGCTCCGTTCGCTGGCGCGCAGCTTTCCGCTTCCGTGTTCCAGATGATCGAGGCCCGGCCGTTGCTTGGCCGAGTATTCGATCCCGGCGACTTCGCGGCCGGTGCGCCGGATGTCGTGGTGATCGGCCACGGCCTCTGGTCGTCTCGCTTCGGCCAGAGTCCCGACGTGCTGGGTCGCAGCCTTCGCATCGGGCGCACCCTGCATGTGGTCGTTGGTGTGATGCCCGAGGGATTTGCGTTCCCCACCAACGAGGCGTTCTGGCTCCCCCTCCGCCTCGCAGCCACTGGTGGACCAGACCAGCAGCGCGTACAGGTCATCGGCCAGCTGGCGGACGGCGTGTCCGCACAGCAAGCGCAGGCTGAACTGTCATCCCAGGCCCTGCCGCCGCTGATCTCCACGACGAGCGCAAGCGAGGCGGGAGAGCGTGCGCGGCTCCGAGCGGAAGTCGTGCCCTTCGGTCTCCTGTATCTGGGGCTTCCCGCGGGTGGACTCGCCAGCTTGCCCGAGTTTCGCGTCGTGCAGGTTCTCATGTTCGTGCTCTTGCTCGTCGCGTGCGGCAACGTCGCCATGCTGGTGTTCGCGCGCACCGCGACACGTCTGCGCGAACTCGCGGTTCGCACGGCGCTGGGTGCGAGCCGAACGCGCATCGTGTCGCAAATCTTCGTGGAGACGCTGCTGCTTGCCGTCATCGCGGCGAGTGTCGGCGTGCTGGGGGTCGACTGGGCGCTCGATCACGTGAACCTCGCCGGCCTGGCCGGCGAGACGGCGTTGCCCTATTGGCTCTCGTTGGACCTGACACGCGAGACAGCGCTCAGCGCGATCGCGTTGGCGGCCGTCAGCGCGACCGTGGCCGGCGTGATGCCGGCGATCGCCATCACGGGACGGGCGATCACGCAGAATATCCGTGGCGGGTCGCGCGTTCGCTTTGGTCGACTGACCGGGGCGTTGCTGGTGACGGATATCGCCGTATCCGTTGGAGCGGTCGGCATGGCGTTCGCGGCATCGGCTCACGCCACGGACCTGCAAGTGGCGAATCGTGCCACGGGTATTCCGGCCGCGGAGTACCTGGCAGTGGAGTTTCGCCTGCCGGAGGACGCAAGGAACTCCGCGGACGGTGCAGCTCCGGATCGGTTGCGCGTACGACTTGCCGCGGACCAGCGCGAACTCGTCGCGGCGCTCGAGCGGGAACCTGGAGTGAGGCGCGTGGCCGTGGGTGACGTCCTTCCACGCATGGAACATCGGTCAAGACCCTATGAAATGGACGGTGTCGATCGTGCTCCCGATGCGCCGCTGCGCTGGATACGACACGCGCAGGTTGACGTGTCCTTTTTTGCCGCCCTCGGGACCCCGATCCTGAACGGGCGCGATTTTGCGCGGACGGACACGAGCTCGCGCGTCGCCATCGTGAACACCGCGTTCGTGGAACATGTTCTGCTTGGCAGCGACCCCATTGGCCGGCGCGTGCGGTTTCCCACGACCTCGGGCACGGGCAGCGCGGGCAACACGGAGTGGTACGAGATCGTCGGCGTCGTCGGTCCACTGGGCGTGAACGTGTTGAACGCTGATCGCGGCGAGGCCGTGTACCTGCCGGCGGCGCTGGGCGCCATCAACCCGATGCAGTTGGCCGTGCACTCGGTGGTGCCGCCCGCCAGCCTGACCGGCCGCGTGCGCGAGCTGGCGATGGCGGTGGATCCGGACCTCGTCATGGGACGGGCGACGGTGCTCAGTGACGTGCGACAGGGCGACTGGTACCTCGTGATGGGTATCGCCGCCGGTCTCATGGTGTTGGTCGGCGTGCTCATCGCCCTGGCGACGTCCGCCCTCTACGCCATGCTCTCCCTCTCCGTCTCGGAGCGCACTCGCGAGATCGGCATACGTGCAGCGCTTGGCGCATCGCGTCGGGCACTGCTGGTCACGATCATGAAGCGTTCGCTGGTGCAGATCGGACTCGGCGCCGTGATCGGGCTTCCCATCGCCGCGCGATCCGTATTCGAGCTGACCGGTGCATCCAATGGGGCTGGGTCCGTGTCGCAATCGATGGCGGTCGCGCTCGGCCTCTCGGCGGGAATCGTGCTACTCGTGGGTTTGGGCTCCTGTCTCGTGCCTACGCGTCGTATCCTCGCGATCCAGGCGAGTGAGGCCATGCGCGCGGACAGTTGATGCGACGGCAATGGCGGGCACGCGGTACGAACGTTCGTTGCCGTGGCCGAGTCACTCCTTGCTCTGTGTCGCCGAGTGCGTTGGAGGTGGTGGGCGACTGCATCGTGCAGCGGTTTGGGATGGGGCGGCGGTCAAGCAGCGGTGACTGGCAGGGAGGGCGACGCTACTGATAGCGCCCTCGTCTACCGCGGCGCCCGTCAGCCGGATGCGGGCCGGTTGCCAGCACGCCGCGGAAGCGCCGGATAACCGAAGGCCTGCACGGCAAACTGGAAGTTCTTGCAGCGGGCATGCCGTCGCTCGAGCCCGTTCCAATCGTCAGGCAGGACGGCAAATGGGGCGAGGCGCGCATCTTCGGCTCGGAACGTGAAACCCGTGTAGGTGGTCGCTTCCACGGATTCTCCAGCCGAATAAATCAGCGGAAGATGAAAGTTGCGCCCGGCCCTCATGCGCTCGGGGCCCGATGCTACACCGCAGATGTATGCGTACGGGTACCTATCCATCGCTGTGAGCAGCAACGGCGTCGAGCTGGCCTCGGTGCGAGTCGTAAGGCCTGGAACCGCCTTGCCGTAAAAGCACGTCTGGCAGTGCCGGTCGGAGCGATACCCATCCACGTAGAACCCCCACAGGAAGCGAAAGCCTTCGATGGGACCTGGCTTCTGTTCCGCGTGTGTCACGGTCAGGGCGATGACCTTTGGCATGGGGGGTCACGTGGGTGTGGATGCCGCCTAACGCCGAGTCCAGTTGTTCCTCACCCTGGCGGAAGCTTGGCAATAACGAATGTTTCGAGAAACGCCCGCGCCCACGGTGACGCGTCCAGCCTGCCGGAGGCGAGTGGATAGGGCGCAGAGAGACCATCGGTATTGGCGAGGAGCACGAAGGTCAGGTTCTGCGACGGGACCTTGAGGATGAGCGTCGAGCTCGCCGTCCAATAGCCGTAGTGCCAGATGATGCGCACTCCCTTGTAGTCAGTGACGAACCAGCCGAGCCCATAAGGGAACACCTGGCCGCTCGGACTGGTCGCCGGCGTCCAGGCGAGCATCTTTGTGGCAGGCGTGAGGAACGCGCCTCGATCCAGCGCCATGGAGAAGGCGGCGTAGTCGCGCGCCGAAGCGGTCAGCCCCGCCGCCGTGCTGAACGAGGTCTGGTACGCGGTGGGAACGAAGGCACCGTTGGTCCACGTGTACCCCGGCGCCACGTTCGCCAGGTACTTCGACTTGTCCAATCCGCTCTCGGCAAATGCCGCGGATTGGGGAGTTGCAGCCGTGTGCGTGAGGCCGAGCGGAACGATGATGCGCTCCTGGACCGCTGCCGCAAACGGCTTCCCGGCCGCACGTCGGATGACGGAATCCAGGAGGCTGAATCGGTCGCCATTATAGGCGTAGCGACTTCCTGGAACTCCCTCGGAGGTATGACTCATGAGGTGTCGCACGCGCACCGTGCCGGAACTTGTGAGGACGATTCCGTAGTTCGAAACCGGATCGTCGAGCGACACCTTGCCCTCATCAACCAGCTGGAGGATCACCGTGCTCGCAAACGGCTTAGTCAACGATGCGAGGTGAAAGACCGTGGTGTCAGTTACGGTCGCCGCGCCAAGCGACGCGCTCCAGGTGACCGATTGATCCTTGGCGATGAGCGCGGAAATCGACTCGATGTGTCCACTCACGCGGAGTCGGTTGAGATCGTCGCGAAAGTCGGCGAGCGAGCTGGATGGCTCGGTCTCGATCGGGGAACTGCAGGCGCCGGCGACGACCGATGCCAGAATCAATTGTCGGATCATGCGCCTTGTACCTCCCCTGATGCGCTGATGTTCACCGAACCCATCGGGCGGCACTGATGCAGCCAACCGGTGGAGCCGCTCCTGTCGAAGCCTCCGACTCGAGGTGGCAAGGCCGACGTCAGCCTCGGACAGGAGGGTCCGTGGGATCCACGCGAAGGTCGGGAAAGCCGAAGGGCCACCCCGGGAGCGCTCGCGCTGACCGGAGTGGCCCCTCGCCGGCCGCTGCCTAACGCGTACCGCCTGATGCCGGCGCGTCGGGACGGCGACGGAACGTCGCCTGGCCGGCCATGTCGAGATCGACCGATTCGACCTTCCCCGCCGCGTTCAACTTGAACGTCACTGGTACCGCCGGCAGCACCGGCGTGTCGAACTTCACGCGGAACGAATCAAAGTGCCAGTGCTCGAGCACCCCGTTCCACGTTGGACCGAACGACAGCGAGAGCTTGCCATTCTCCTCCTTCACCGTGATGTCGCCGTACAGCGAGTCGGCGTACGCCCCCGCATATGCCGAGAGCGGCAGCGAGGGCTTGGTGTTTGGCACGCGCGCGGCCAACGCGCGCTGCTGCGCCTGGGCTGCGCGCGCGCGCTGGCCCTGGGCACGCTTCCAGGCATCGCCCGACCAGTCCTTCGCTGGCGCATTGAGCGCCAGGTCGAAGATCTTCTGCGCAAGAAGCATCGGAAGGGGCGTGCCGTTCATGTTCGTGAGCAGCACGAGGCCCGTCTTCTCCTCCGGAATCATCGCCACCAGCGCCGTGAAGCCATCCACGTTGCCGCCGTGGTGCACCATCAGCTTGCCGCGGTAGTCCTGCAGGAACCACCCGAGCCCGTACGCCTGCAGGTGCGACTCGGGATTGTTGGCGCGCGCCGACGAGTCGGTGCGGATCGCGATGTGCGCCTGGTGCATTTCATCGACCATGCGTCCCGAGATCAGTTGCTTGCCCCCGAACGTCCCGCGATTGAGCTGCAGCCGCACCCACTGCGCCATTTCGGCGACGGGCGAGTTGATCGACCCCGCCGGACCGGCGTTGTCGATATCGCGCCACTGGATGGCCCGCACCGTGTCCGACACGTCCGCGTGCGGCTGGGCCACGTCGCGCAGCGAGGGCACGGCCTTCACGCTCGTCGAGCTCGTCGCCATGCCAAGCGGCGTGAAGATGCGATCCCTCACGAAATCGTCCCACGACTTGCCGGACACCTTGGCGACCACCTGCCCCGCCGTGATGTACATGATGTTCTGGTAACCGAACTGCGACCGGAACGACCAGGACGGCTGCAGGTAGCGGACCCGCCGTACGATCTCGTCGCGATCGTTGGGCGAGCCGTACCACGCCAGCTCACCGCGTGCAAGGCCGCTGCGATGGCTCAGCAGGTCGCGCACGGTGAGCTCCCGCGTGGCGTACGGATCGTACAGCTGAAAGCCCGGGATGTACGTCCCGGGTGATGCATCCAGCACGACTTTCTTGTCGTCGACGAGCATCGCGATCGACGCCGCCGTGAACGCCTTCGACGAGCTGCCGATGGCGAAGACGGTTTGCGCCGTCACGAGATCGGGCTTGCCGACGTCCTTCACACCATAGCCCCGCGCATAGATCACCGAGTCATTGCGCACGATCGCGAGACCGAGGCCCGGCACCCTCCACTGCTTCCGGGCCGCCTCGATGTACGCATCCATGCCGGGCCACGGCTCGCGCCCCTGGGCTGAAAGGGCCCCCGGGAACGCGAGGAGCGCAGCAGTCGATAACCGCCGAACTGCCAGCTGGATCTGCTGTGTGGTCATCGGTTACCCGGAGATGTTCGGGTTGTTGATCCGCTCCGCGTCGGGGAGCGGCATGCAGTTCTGGTCGCCGTACACGCCGCCTCCGCCCGGATAGGCCACACCGGCAGCCGGCAGGAACGGCAGCCCGAGGCGCCGCATGGTGCCGAGCCGGTGCCCCTCGAGGACGAGCTCACGGCGACGGTCCTCGATCACCTCTGCCAACACCTGGGCAGCGGTCTGACCCGTCGCCGAATACACCGGCAGGCCCGTGCGCGTCGCCCGCACCGCATTGATCGCGGCCGCGGCACCCGCCAGGTCGCCCGTGGCAATGCGGGCTTCGGCGATGATGAATTGCGCTTCGGCCCAGCGCGTGACCGGCATGATGGTCGTGATCGCGGGGTACTTGTCAGGCGTCCAGATGATGGACCCCTGCGCCGTTCCAGCGCGCCCGGTGTTGGTCACCGCAACGCGAGGATCCGGCGCGCCACCGATGGTGAGCCCGCGGAACGACGCGTCCACCGTCGACCAGAAGCTCTGGTTGATCGTGAGGAACGAGAAGTTCTGGCGCCGCACGTTCACGCCATCGGTCGAGATGTTGAAGACGAATCCGGCGGGAATGCGCGCGGCATCGACCGCCGCGGGCGCCGGAGT
>JACMLI010000191.1 GCA_014379705.1 Gemmatimonadaceae bacterium | reverse complement strand
CGGGCGGGGGTGAAAGCGGTGTGTCCCGACTGCACGGTGATTGCCCAGTATGCCGGCGTGACGCCCGACGCGTTCAAGAATCCGGGGCGCGGCCAGGAGTTGGGCCTGAGCCAGTACCAGCAGGGCGTCAACGTGATCTTCCACGCCTCCGGGTCCACGGGCCTTGGCGTTTTCGAGGCGGCGCGCAAGCAGGGCAAGCTCGCCATCGGAGTCGACGCCGACCAATACGCCGAGGCGCCGGGCTACATCCTGACGTCGATGGTGAAGGGCGTGGACGAGGCGGTCTACGGTGCGATCCGCCAAGTGAAGGACGGGACCTTCCGCGGAGGCGTTTTCGAGTTGGGGCTCCGCGAGAAGGGCGTGAACTTCATCGACGACGCCAACAACCGCGCCCTCATTCCCGACAGCGCCCGCGTCCGCGTCGAGGCCCTGCGCCAGGACATCATCGCCGGACGCATCTCGGTGCCGAGCACGCGATGACCATCGCGCTCCGCGCCACTGGCATTCGCAAGACGTTCGGCAGCGTCATCGCCAATCGCAATGCGTCCCTCGAGGTGGCGCAGGGCGAGATCCACGCCGTCGTTGGGGAGAACGGGGCCGGCAAGTCGACGCTCATGCGCATGCTCGCCGGCATGTACCCCCCCGAAGCGGGCACCGTCGAGGTGAAGGGCAAGGACGTCACGGGGTGGAGCACGCGCGAGGCGATCGCCGCGGGCGTCGGCATGGTGCACCAGCACTTCATGCTGGTCCCCACGCTCACGGTCGCGGAGAACCTGGTGCTCGGCCAGGAGCCCAGGCGCGGGCTGCAGTTCGATCGGGCAGGCGCCGAAGCCGCCGTGCGCTCGTTATGCGAGCGCACCGGGTTGCTCGTCGATCCGACGCGACGCGTTGCCGACCTCACCGTCGGGGAGCTGCAGCGCGTCGAGATCCTCAAGGTGCTCTTCCGCGGCGCGACGATCCTCATCCTCGATGAGCCGACGGCCGTGCTGTCTCCTCCCGAGGTCACGGAACTCTGGGCGGTACTCCGCGCGATCGCGGCCGAAGGGGGCACCGTCGTCCTCATTACGCACAAGCTCGACGAGGTGATCGAGGTGTCGCATACGATCACCGTGCTGCGCGCCGGCGAAACGGTCGGGCGCCTGGCCACGGCCGGTGCGACCCCGGCCATGGTGGCGCGCCTCATGGTCGGGCGCGACGTGAAGCTCGCCATCGACCGCCCCATGTCGCCGGAAGCGACGGCGCGACGCGCGATGCCCGGTGGTGTCTATGCCCTCACCGTCCACGAACTCACGGTCCCGTCCACCCGGCGCCCTAACGAGGTCGACCACGTCAGCTTCAAGATCCGCCCGGGCGAGATCTTCGGCATCGCCGGCGTCGAAGGGAACGGACAAACGGAGCTCGTCGAGGCGATCGCCGGCCTCAGGGCGCCCTCGTCAGGCACGGTGTCGCTCGGCCGGAACGACGTGACGCACTGGGGCGTGCGCGCCCGTACCGACGCGGGACTCTCGCACATCCCCGAGGATCGCCATCATCGGGGGCTGATCCTCGACTATCCGGTCTCCGACAACCTGATCCTCGGGTTGCAACATCGATACACGGCGGGCCTGTCCCTCGCTGCCGACCGCATCAAGGACAACGCGATGCAGCGGATCGCGCAGTTCGATGTGCGGCCGCCGGACATGAAGCTGCCGGCCCGCGTGCTCTCCGGAGGCAACCAGCAGAAGGTGGTCATCGCCCGCGAAATGCGGGGGCGCGAGTTCTACGTCCTTCTCGCCGTGCAACCCACGCGAGGCGTCGACGTCGGCGCCATCGAGTTCATCCACGAGCAACTCCTGGCCGCGCGCGACGCCGGCAAGGCCGTGCTGCTCGTGTCGGCCGACCTCGTGGAGGTGCTCGCGCTCTCCGATCGCATCGGCGTCATGTACGGCGGCCGCCTCGTCAAGATCCTTCCGCGCGCCGAAGCGAGCGCCGAGGTATTGGGTCCGTGGATGACGGGCGCGTCGGACGGAGGGCCATATGTCGCGTGATGGCTCGCCCGTGCTCGCATCGACTGCGGAGTCGCGCGTCCCGGACCCCGGCGGCGTGCCACCGCGCACGACGCGTGTGCCACGTGCGTTGTTGCCCCTGATTCCCCCGATCACCGCGTTGCTCATTGCCGCGGTCGTCGGGGACCTCCTTATCCTCTCGTTCGGCCAATCGCCACGCGAAGTCTTTGCCCTGCTCATCGACGGCACGTGGGGGAACGCGTACGGATTCGGCCAGGTGCTCTACAAGGCCACGACGCTCATCTGCACGGGGCTCGCCGTCGCCATCGGGATTCGCGCGGGGTTGTTCAACATCGGTGCCGAGGGGCAGCTCGCGTTCGGCGGCTTCGCTGCGGCGCTGGCCGGGCTCGCGTTGCCCGGGGGGACGCCCGCGCTGCTCGCCATCCCGTTATGCGTCCTCGCG
>JACMLI010000190.1 GCA_014379705.1 Gemmatimonadaceae bacterium | reverse complement strand
TGCCGTGGATGGACGCCCCTCCACGCCCGCCGACCCTCGTCTTCCTCGACTTCGACGGCGTCATGCACCCGGTGCGCTGTCACGTCAACGATCACTTCTGCAACTTGAAGCTCTTCGAGGAGGTGATGCGGGAATTTCCCGGCGTGCAGATCGTGATCGCGTCCACCTGGCGCGAGGCGTACTTGCTGAGCGACATCCGGCAGCGATTCTCGCCGGACATCGGGGCGCGCATCATCGGCAAGACGCCCACGTGGGACGACGGCACCGACGAGCACATCCGTTATCGCGAGATCCGCCAGTACCTGGGGCAGCCGAAGCTCGCCGGGGCGAAATGGATCGCGCTCGACGACGCGGACTTCGAGTTTCCCGACCGGTGCCCGAACCTGCTCCTGTGCGATTCGAACCAGGCGTTCGATGCGCGCGTGGCGGCCGAGCTGCGCGCGCGGCTTCAGGCGCTCGATTAGAACTCCCCGCAGATCCTTCTGTCCGGACAATCCGGGAAGGCAAAGCCGATGACATCAATGGACTGGAAGACCCTCATTGCGCCCAGCGTCGCAATGGCGCTGCTCAACGTGGCGTGCGCGAGCGCGCCGATGCAGGGGCCCAGCAGTTCCGCCACGCCCTACGTCGTCCCCGTGCACGCCGGGGTGACCACCACCTCGATCCTCACGGTGGGCGATTCCGTGACGAAGAAGAACAAGGCTAACGAGCACTACCGGATGGTGGGCATCCCCGACGGCCTCGGCGCATTCGACAACGGCGACGGCACGATCACCGTGCTCATGAACCACGAGCTCGCCGCGACGGTGGGCGTTGTGCGCGCGCATGGAGCGAAGGGCGCATTCGTTTCCAAGTGGGAGGTACGCAAGTCCGACTTGAAGGTGCTGAACGGCGAGGACCTCATCCAGACCGTGATGCTGTGGGATGCGGCCGCGGGCAGGTTCGTCGCGACCGCGGGCGCCGCGTTACAGCACTTCTGCTCGGCGGATCTCCCGGCGCGCTCGGCCTTCTTCAACAGCAAGACGGGCCTGGGCTTCTCCGAGGGGCGCATCTTCATGAACGGCGAGGAGGGCGCGGGCGGGCGAGCCTTCGCGCACATCGTCCAGGGCCGCCACCATGGCACGACCTTCGAGCTGCCGTCGCTGGGCCGCATGGCGTGGGAGAACGCGGTGGCGAGCCCGTACGAGCAGGACAAGACGGTGGTGGCCGGCTCCGACGATACGGGACCGGGCCGCATCGCGGTCTACGTCGGCATGAAGCGCGACCACGGCATCCCGATCGAGGCGGCCGGGCTGCACGGCGGCGCGCTCTACGCGGTGTCGGTCTCCGGGGTGGCGCTCGAGAATCGCGACACCGGCATCGCCTCGGGGACTCCGTTCAGGCTGGTGCCTTCGACGGCCCCCGGTATCACGCTCTTCCAGCGCCCGGAAGACCTGGCGTGGGACACGGTCGATGCGAAGCGCCTTTACTTCGTGACCACCGACCGCATCGACACGATCAAGGACGGCACCGGCACGCAGATGGGGCGCTCACGCCTGTGGCGGCTCAACTTCGCGAGCATCGAGAACCCGGAGGCGGGCGGCACGATCGACATGCTCCTCGACGGCAGCGAAGCCGGGAACATGTTCGACAACATCACGGTGGACGGCGCGGGCCACGTCGTGCTTCAGGAAGACCCCGGCAACGACCCGCACAACGCGAAGATCTGGAAGTTCGATCCT